>SLBU01000178.1 GCA_007126175.1 Kiritimatiellia bacterium | reverse complement strand
GATCTCTATGATCAGACTGCCGGCGAAATCGATGCCATTGCCGCGGCGTTGGCCGAGCACCGCATGCCCGCGGCGCAGAAGTATCCGCCTGCGGAATTTGTGGCGAACATGACGCGTTCGGCATTTGAGGAGGCGGTGCGTGCGGCGAAGCGCTATATTGTGGAGGGGGATATCATTCAAGTGGTATTGAGTCAGCGGTTCACGGCGCAGTCCCCAGTGCCGCCTTTGCAGTTGTATCGGGCGCTGCGGTTGCTGAATCCTTCGCCGTATACGTTTTTTCTGAAGCTGGGGGGGCAGACGCTGGTGGGGTCGTCTCCGGAGTTGATGGTGCGGCTAACGGGGGATCGTGTGGAGGTGCGTCCGATTGCGGGGACGCGTCCTCGGGGCCAGACCGAGCAGGAGGATCGCGCGTTGGCGGACGAGCTGCTTTCGGATGTGAAGGAGAAGGCCGAGCACGTGATGCTGGTGGATCTGGGTCGCAATGATATCGGACGGATTGCGGAGGCTGGGACGGTGCAGGTTACGGACTACATGATGATAGAGCGCTACAGCCATGTGATGCATATGGTATCGCATGTGGAGGGGATTCTGCTGAAGGGCCTGGATGCGTATGATGTACTGCGAGCCACCTTTCCTGCCGGCACGTTGTCTGGGGCACCGAAGATTCGGGCCATGGAGATTATCCACGAGTTGGAGCCGGGCCCGCGCGGCGTGTATGGGGGGGCGGTCGGGTACATCGGGTACAATGGGAATATGGATTTTGCCATTACGATCCGGACGCTGGAAATCGAGGCTGGTCAGGTAGCGGTGCAAGCGGGGGCCGGGGTGGTCTTTGATAGTGATCCTACACGTGAATATGAGGAGACGTGCCACAAGTCTCGTGGGATGCGGCGGGCGGTGGATATGGCGGTGAATGGACTGGAGGTACCGTAGGCGCGCATAGCGTCCGGTAGGGGTAATCATGATAGTATTGATCGATAATTATGACTCCTTCACGTATAATCTGGTACAGGTGATGCGGGGGCAGGGGGCTGAGGTTCTGGTGTATCGGAACGATGCCATTACGGTAGACGAGGTGCTGGCCCTGCAACCGCAGGGCATTGTGATTTCGCCGGGGCCTTGTACGCCTGCGGAGGCGGGGATTTCGGTGGCATTGATCGAGCGGGTGAGTGGTTCGTTGCCGCTATTGGGGGTTTGTCTGGGGCATCAGAGTATTGCGGTGGCCTTTGGTGCGACGGTGCACCATGCCAAGCGTATTATGCATGGGAAGACATCGCCGGTGCAGCACGAGGATACGCCGCTGTATCGCGGCATGGCCAACCCTTTTCCGGCAGGACGTTATCATTCCCTGGCAATCATCAAGGAAACGTTGCCGGATTGCCTGGTGGTGGATGCGTGGACGGAGGATGGTGAGATTATGGGGGTGCATCATGTGTCGCATCCTACGTATGGGGTACAGTTTCACCCGGAATCAGTGCTGACGCCGTCGGGGAAACGGTTATTGCGAAACTTCAAGGATATGGCGGAGAGCAGACTGCAGACTGCAGACTGAAGCTGAGGGAGAGTGGAGACCACCCCTCTCAACGTTTGCCTCCACCGGGATAAACCCGGTGGGCGGCATGAAGTTACAGGCTAGGATTGGGGGATAGATGAAGGCATATTTACAGGCGTTGTTGGAGCGGCGGGATTTGCAGGAAGCGGAGATGGGCGAGGCGTTTGACCTGATGATGTCGGGGGAGGCTACCTCGGCGCAGATTGCCGGTTTTATTATTGCGTTGCGTATGAAGGGGGAATCGGTTGACGAGATCGCGGGTGGGGCTGCGAGTATGCGTCGGCATGCGGTGCGGATCGATACTGGGGGTATGGCCGTCGTGGACACGTGCGGGACAGGCGGCGATGACAGTGGCAGTTTCAACATATCGACGGCGGCGGCGATAGTAACGGCTGGTGCCGGTGTGCCGGTTGCGAAGCACGGGAACCGCGCCATTTCGAGTGCCTGTGGCTCGGCGGATGTTTTAGGGGAACTGGGGGTCAATCTGGAGATTCCACCGGAACAAGTCGAGGAGTGTGTGCGGGAGGCGGGCATAGGGTTCCTGTTTGCACCGAAGTTGCATCCTGCCATGAAGTACGCGATGGGACCGCGCAAGGAGCTGGGGGTGCGCACGATCTTTAATATGCTGGGGCCGCTGACGAATCCGGCTGGTGCGCGCGGCCAGATTCTGGGGGTATTTGCGGCGGAACTCACGGAGCCCTTCGCGGAGGTTTTGTTGCGTCTGGGGAGTCGTCGGGCCTTTGTGGTGCATGGCCATGACGGGATGGATGAGATCACCAGTACGGGGTCGACACGTGTGAGCGAGTTGGTGGAGGGGCGGGTGAAAACCTACGAATTGGATCCATTACGATTTATTGACGATTACGCCACGGCAGCAGATTTACGGGGTGGTGATGCGGCCACGAATGCCGCGATCATCCGTTCGGTGCTTTCGGGGGCAAAGGGCCCGGCCCGTGATATTGTTTGTTTGAATGCGGCGGCAGCGATTGTGGCGGGTGGCAAGGCGCAAGATCTGGATGAGGGTTGGAAGCTGTCCAATGCTGCCATTGATTCTGGTGCGGCAGCGCAGGCGTTGGAGAAGCTCATTGCCTGTTCCCATCGATAGAAGTCAGGGGGCATGGATGGATGTACTCGGAAAGATCATGGCGGAACGTCGGGCGGCAGTGTTGACCGCGCGGGCGTCCGTATCGGAAGCTGTTTTGGCGGAATCCGCCAGTGTGCGGGTGCATCACAGTTTTGTTGCGCGTTTGCGCGATCGAACGGATGCGGCGATCATTGCGGAAGTGAAGAAGGCGAGTCCTTCTGCGGGAGTGTTGCGGCCGGATTATGCGCCTGCTGAGATTGCGGCGGGGTATGCGGGGGCGGGGGCAGCCGGCATCTCGGTTTTGACGGAGCCAAACCATTTTATGGGCTCGGGTGCGGATTTACGTGCGGTTCGGGCGGTGGTGGATCTGCCGGTTTTGCGCAAGGATTTCATGTGTGATGCGTATCAGATTCTCGAAGCTGCGGCCTGGGGAGCTGATATGGTGCTCTTGATTGCTGCCGCTTTGGATCGTCAGGAGATGCTGCTGTTGTATCGGGAAGCGATCGGGCTGGGGTTGGAGGTGTTGGCAGAGGTCCATGACCGGGAAGAACTGGAGCGTGTGTTGCCGTTGGAAGAAGCCATCATCGGGGTGAATAGTCGTAATCTCAAAACGTTGGAGACGGATCTGGATACGGCGCGTTCGTTAGCGGCAGCGATCCCTTCGGAGCGAATTTGTATTGCCGAGAGCGGGATCAAGCGGCATGCGGATATCGTGGATTTACAACAGTATGGGTACCGCGGGTTTTTGGTCGGGGAGTCGCTTTTACGGCAGTCGGATCCATCGGCAGCCTTACGGGCGTTGCTCTGATGGGTATTTGTTGGTAGGGGATGTTGCCGTTGGATTGGATGTACAGAAGGTCCGGTGGTGTCCTGTAGTCTGTAATCATCCGATTGATTCGGGCAGAAAATCTGGTCGTGCGGCGGCGCAGACAATGGCATGGGTGCGTGTTCGGGCACCGGGTCGCGCACCGACGGGAAGGATACAGGTGTGCAAATTACAGGTTCGGATGATGCCGCGGATGCGTCCGACATCATCGCGAGACGCTTTGATGCACAGGAGGCCCTTGGGATTCAGATGGGCGGCACAGGCTCGGAGTGTATTATTGGCGGCACGGGTTAAGCCCGGATCATCAGAGATCATGATTGCATCGAACTTTATCGTGCTGTTTTTCAGTAGGGCTCCGACCGGTTTGGTGTGCAGGCTTAGGCGATCATCCTGGAGGGCGCGCTTATTGTCTTCGCCGAGAAGCGTCCGGTTCCATTCGATGAGGGCTTTGAGGGGCTCAGAGAGGCTGATACTGGCCTTTGGGGGGGCGATCGCTAAGACTTCGTGGAGGCAATGGCCGAGGCCGATTCCTGCGAGCAGGATCTGGGGATTGCGATACTGGCTGACGCGGTAGCAGCCCGCCCTTGCCAATGCGGCTTCCGGTTCATGGGCTCGTGTGGAGCAGATGGGCTGGCGGTCGAGATACAGGTAGATATCGGCATCATGGGCGATGCATTCGAGCGTTTCTCCGCTGGGTGTCTGACAGGATGCCAGGGGCACTGATGGCTTCATGATGTTCTCCTGGTTCAGGATCTATTGGAAGGTGCGGGCATATTCTTACGGCTACGTGCATCAATCATCGCTTGTATCCAGAGGGCAGGGGGGGTGGCTGGATCGAGCGTGATGACATGTTGCGGCGTGCTTTCTGGGGGGGCGTTCACCAGTAAGACCACAGCGGCATTCGGGCAGACCCTTGCGACGATAGGAATGATCGCCTCAAAATGTTGGCCGAGTATTTCGGGTTGGATAAAAATAACCTCGTGAGAGGTGGGGCTCGCTACGGCCTGCAAGAAGGCGTTTTCATCCTGCGCCATTTGTACCACGATCTGTTTGCGCTCCAGATAGGGCTGTACATGTTGATGTTTTCCGGGGGGGATGGCGAGCAGCACATGCCAGCCGGCGGTGTAGGCTTCGAGTCCGATCGCAAGGGTTTCCTCGGTATTGCCGTCGGCGAGAAGTGTGCTGGCGTC
>SLBU01000029.1 GCA_007126175.1 Kiritimatiellia bacterium | reverse complement strand
GGGCTGCGAGCCGGTCATGCAGCAAGGTTTCACGGGCAACATCCGTCATGGTCTGGTGGGTTTCGCGGTCGAGCCCCTTGGTTACGCAGACAACCGTCGCTTCCGGCGAAATCAGGCCTTTGAAGCGGGCTGCGACGTACCGGAAGTACTGGGTGGGAACCGCCAATACAACCAATTCCCGCCCGGTAACGGCAGATGCGTCGTCGGTCGTCCAGCCAATGGTCGGGGGCAGTGCCACGCCCGGCAAAAAGGCTTCATTGGAACCGGCTTCCTGGATACTGGCAATGTTTTCCGCAAAGGGTCCCCACACTTTTACGTTGTGTCCGTTTTGATGCAAGATCAGGGCTAAGGCTGTACCCCAGCCCCCGTCGCCGATAATCGTTGTCCGCATATTTCCTCATTGTGTAAAGCGCGTTATTGTGCTGTAGTAGTCGAGCTACAGCATCTTTGTCTGTTTAGCCAGGTGCGTCAAAGGAAATTTCTTGCAGAAAGAGCGGCATGGGGCTGAATAGTTTTTCTCGAATCGTGAAAAAAAAGATGTTATTGACTAGGCACTGAAGACGATACGTACCCTAGACTCATCTTAGCGTTGAATAGGAACAAACAACAGAGAGTACTGATTATGGCAGAAGCAGACATTACACTAGAGCAAGCCAATGCGATTGAAACGCAGGAGTGGATTCAATCGTTGGATGAAGTTCTTGATCGTGCGGGGTCGAGCCGCGTATTCGAGATATTCCGGGATCTTTCGTCGTTTGCGCAGCAGAAGGGGGCGAAGCTGCCTTTTACGGCCAACACCCCCTACATTAATACGATTCCCGCCAGTGAGCAGCCTGCGTATCCAGGGGATCTCGAGTTGGAATACCGGATCAGCAGCATTATTCGCTGGAATGCCATGGCGATGGTGGTAAAGGCGAATCGTTCCGAGGAGGGGATTGGGGGCCACATTGCCAGCTATGCCTCATCGGCGACGCTGTACGAAGTGGGATTCAATCACTTTTTCCGTGGGCAGACAGAAGATCATAAAGGTGATTTGATTTATTATCAGGGGCATGCATCGCCAGGGGTCTATGCGCGCGCCTTCCTGGAGGGGCGGCTTCCGGTAGAGCAGATTAATAATTTTCGGCATGAGTTGCATGAGGATGGTCCCGGGCTTTCCTCGTACCCTCATCCATGGTTGATGCCGGATTTCTGGAAATTTCCGACGGTTTCCATGGGATTGGGGCCGATCACGGCGATCTACCATGCCCGTTTTATCAAGTATTTGCAGGATCGCGGGTTGAAACAGCCTTCCGACCAGAAAATCTGGGCGTTTCTGGGGGATGGGGAATGTGATGAACCGGAAACGCTGGGGGCGATCGGGTTGGCTTCGCGCGAGAAACTGGACAACCTGATTTTTGTAATCAACTGCAACCTGCAGCGTCTAGATGGGCCCGTGCGTGGAAATGGCAAGATGATCCAGGAATTGGAGGCCAACTTCCGCGGGGTGGGTTGGAATGTGATCAAAGTGATCTGGGGTGGCGACTGGGATGCTTTGCTCGCGAAGGACACGCACGGCTTGCTGGCGCGCCGCATGAATGAAGTGGTAGACGGCCAGTATCAGAAATACATTGTTGAAGGTGGGGCCTTTTTCCGTAAGGACTTTTTTGGTGTGGATCCGCGCCTATTGGAGATGGTGCAGCATTTATCCGATGAGCAGCTACAGAAAATGCTGCGTGGCGGACATGATCCTGCCAAGGTGTATGCCGCCTACAAGGCCGCGAGTGAGATGAAGGGTGTTCCCACGGTGATTCTGGCCAAGACGGTCAAAGGGTATGGTATGGGGGATGGCGGCGAAGGCCTGAATATTACCCACCAGCAAAAGAAGTTGAAAGAGAAAGAGTTGCTGGCGTTCCGGTCGCGTTTTCACATACCGATTTCTGATGAGCAGGTGAATGCATTGCCGTTTTACCAATTGCCGGAAGACGGACCGGAAAAAGGGTATCTGATGTCGCGGCGTGAGGCGCTGGGCGGTTTCAATCCTTCGCGGCATGGTATGACCTCCAAGCTGGATACGCCAGGGGACGAATTCTTTGCAGAATTTAAAGCGGGCACGGGAGATCGCGAAGTTTCGACGACCATGGCGTTTGTGCGGATTCTTTCTAAGTTGTTAAAGGACAAGGATCTGGGTGATCTTATTGTTCCGATTGTGCCCGATGAGGCACGCACGTTTGGCATGGAGGCCCTTTTCCGGCAATGCGGCATATACTCGCACCCCGGTCAGCTTTATGAACCGGTCGATTCCGACAACTTGCTGTACTATAAAGAGGCCACGGACGGACAAATTCTGGAAGAGGGCATTACCGAAGCTGGTTCGCTGAGTTCCTTCATTGCAGCAGGCACGGCCTATTCTAACCATGGCATCAATACGGTGCCTTTCTTTATTTTTTATTCGATGTTCGGGTTCCAGCGTGTGGCGGACTTGATTTGGGCGGCGGCTGACAGTCGTTGCAAAGGCTTTTTGCTTGGTGCCACCTCAGGCCGGACGACGCTTGCGGGCGAGGGTCTACAGCATCAGGATGGCAACAGTCACCTGTGGGCCCTGACGGTCCCGAATCTGCTGGCGTACGATCCGGCCTATGCCTTTGAATTGGCAACGATCGTGCAGGATGGCATGCAGCGGATGTATGCCGATGGCGAAGATGTCTTCTACTACATCACGGTGATGAACGAGAACTATAGCCAGCCCGAGATGCCGGAAGGATCTCGCGACGGCATTCTGAAGGGGATGTACAAGTTGCGCTCCGTGGAGCCCAAGAAGAAGACAAAGACGACCCCGCGCGTACGCTTGCTGGGTAGTGGCACCATCCTGAACGAGGTGCTGGCAGCGGCAGACATGCTGGCAGAGTCGTATGGGGTGGCTTCCGATATTTACTCGGTCACCAGTTACAAGGAGCTCTATAAGGACGCCCAGGAGACCGAGCGTTGGAACATGCTGCACCCTGACGAGGCCGAGCGTAAGCCCTATGTGCAAACTTGCTTGGGCGAGGATGCCACGCCCATTGTTGCGGCCAGTGATTATGTGAAGGCGCTGGCGGAAAGCGTTGGGCGCTGGATGCCGGGGCGTGTGGTTTCTCTGGGCACGGATGGGTTCGGGCGCAGCGATGGACGCACGGCTTTGCGCAACTTCTTTGAAGTCGATGCCCGCCATGTCACCTTGGCGGCTTTGAGTGCCTTGGTGCGTGAGGGCAGTGTTGATCCTGCGGTCGCGGTAAAGGCCCGGGATGGATTTAACATCAACCCGGAAAAACGGAATCCCATGTATCTGTAGGAATCGGGCGGGGACGTATGAATAGGGTACAGGAACCATGTTCTGTAGCGTCCGGGTAAGATCATTAGAAACATGTGTAATGCCTGCGTAACGTTGTGCGTTGCCCAGGGGAAAAGGGATAGACAGATGGCACAAGAATTTAAACTGCCGGAGTTGGGTGAGAATATTGATTCCATACAAGTGGTACGTGTTATGGTCAGTGCGGGCGGGGCGGTAGAAGTCGATCAGCCTGTTCTCGAGCTTGAAACCGATAAGGCGACGATTGAAGTGCCTTCGACCGTGGCTGGTACCGTGGCGGCTGTACATGTGAATCCGGGCGATGCCATCAAAACCGGACAACTGATCTTCAGTCTGTCTGAAAGTGCGGATCGCCCTGCCGCACCAGCCGAAGCTACGCCTTCGGACGCGCCGCCTGCAGACCCGCAGCAAGAGACGCCCGTAGCAGAGACGGCGGCGCCTGAAGCGGCGCCAGTGGCGGCCGCTGCGCCCGAGCCCTCTGCGTCTGCGTCTGAAGCGCCTCCGGCTACAGCGCCGGCTCCTGCTGCTTCCGCGCAATCCCCGGCTGCGTCTTCGGGGGTTGCTGCTGGCACTGCCCGGAAAGTGGCGGCGGCTCCATCCGTGCGGCGGTTTGCGCGGGAGATCGGGATTGATCTGACACAAGTGACTGGCACAGGTCCGCATGGACGGGTTTCCAAAGATGATGTCAAAACGTACTCCCGCAGCTTGAACCAGGCCCGTGCAGCGGGGCCGGTTCCGGGGGTGGCGCATGTGCCGCCGCTGCCAGACTTTACGCGTTGGGGCGAAGTTGAACGCAAGAAAATGAGCGTGATTCGCACGAAGACGGCCGAGCATATGACGTTGAGTTGGTCGCAGGTGCCCCATGTGACGATCTACGAGAAAGCCGATATTTCGGAGCTGGAGCAGTTGCGCAAGAAATTTGCCCCCTTGGCTGAGCAGGCGGGCGGCAAGTTGACGATGGCGGTGATGGTATGCAAGATTGTGGCACATGCCTTGCGCAAGTTCCCGGTATTCAATGCCTCTGCCGACATCGCGACGCGTGAAATCATCTATAAGCAGTACGTGAACCTCGGGGTCGCGGTCAATACACCTCGCGGGTTGATGGTTCCGGCGATCCGGGATGCGGACAAGAAGAACATGGTGCAACTGGCGCATGAAATTCAGGTATTGGCGGGCAAGTGCCGGGAGGGCAAGATCAAGCTTGAGGAGATTGAGGGCAGCACGTTTACGGTAACGAATCTGGGTCGGATCTGCGGGGAATATTTCACGCCGATTGTGAATTATCCGGAGGTTGCCATTCTGGGAATGGGTCGTGCCGCGGATGAAGCTCGTGTTGTCGATGGACAAGTTGT
>SLBU01000171.1 GCA_007126175.1 Kiritimatiellia bacterium | reverse complement strand
AGCAGGAAGGCATCCGCCGCTCCCGCAACCTCATGCAACAAGCCGAAATCGTGATTTTGCTCATCGATGCCTCGCGTCCACTCGATCCGGAGGATCGTACCCTGCTCGCAACCTGCCCACAGCACAACACCCTGGTGCTACTCAACAAGACGGATCTCGGGCAGATCGTACAGCCCTCCGATATCGGAAATCTACGCTGCGTAGCCGGCTCCCTGCTGCAAGGGCCTGGTCTCGCCCATTGCCAACAGGCTCTCTGCGAAATGCTCCATCTCACCACCCTGACCGAATCCCATGCCGTCATCTCCGAACGCCATCGCGACATCGCCCAGCAGGCGATTGGGGCCATCACACAAGCCCGCACTACCCTCGAACAAGCCGCCGAATCGAGCGAGATGCTCGCCGCGCTGGTCCTCCGCGACGGCGTGGAACAACTTGGCCAAATCACTGGCCACATCTACCACAACGACCTCCTCGAATCCATCTTCAGCCGCTTCTGCGTCGGTAAATAATCCGATACGGTCATGGTTCTGGTGCGGTGCCAACGGCAGGAACCAAGCCATCCTGCCACTTCATGTCAACGGGTAGCTGCGCGCGCGCATCGGCCCAAGCCTCCAAATAGTGCTCGACTTCCTGCCGCAACAGCAGACTCGTCATATGGCGGACCTCCCGGCTCCCAACCAGCACTGCAATCGTGAGCTTCACCGGACGCGGCTGGCGCGGAAACACGCCGAGCAAGCGGCCACGTACTTGCTGTTCTTCGGCACGTTCGAGCACCCCCTCAAGTGCAGGCTGCAACAGCGTAAACACCTCAGCTAAGGCCGCAGGTCCCGCGTCTTGCTGAATCGATGACTGCCACGTGCCCAAAGACGTCGCCACCATCACTTGCCTATCTTCTGTTTCTGGCAGAAAATATAGCAGCACATCGACTCCGGCAAGGAGCGCATACACCACGGATTCTTCCTGTACACCGGCGGTCTGCTGATCTTCTTCGGGCTCCTCCTCCGGCGTTTCCTCGTCGGTGGGTTCCACCGGCTCTTGCGGATCGATGGTATCTGAAGATGTATCTTCTTGTTGGTCAACGTCTTCCGCCTCTTTCTGCAGCAATGCCACAGCAGTCTGTACGCTGTCATAATACTGCCGCAAGGCTTTTTCCAACTCTGTCTTGGTCAATGGCAGCATGTCCGGATACAGCTCCACGGACTGCGTAGTCCCGGCAGCCCAACGCGCCAGAAAGTCCTGGTGCCATTTCTCGCGCATGGCATCCAGCCCGATGCCGGCCTTCACATCCTGCGCCAATTCCTCTCGCCGCGCTTGTTCAATCGCCGAACCCATAGCGAGCTGCTCGCGCTGTGCGGTAAAAGCTGGCGCAACCGATTCCCCGACAGCCGCCACCACAAGAGCCTCCGCCTCCTCAATCCACAAGTTTCCTTTCTCCTCTACCGGCACCCCCAGCACCTGCAGCGCCTGCAATGCTTGCACACGACTCGCGACAGACTGTTTCGGAACTTGTTGCCATAGTTCTTGCACAAGCGCCCCATCCAATGCATCAAGATCCAGAAGGGCTGCCCGTATGGCTGCGCTCTGCTCCATAGCCACATCTGTACGAACCGCTTGCTGTAGCGCATCGACATGCCGTCCTATCACCTCCCGCAACAGCAATGGCATCTCCGCGCCCGCAAGACGCGCTTGCACGCGGTCCTTATCTACCGATTCACCGACCCCGGCCAGATAATCGGCAGCGACTCGCTCCCAATCGGCAGCTACAAAAGTATCGATGAGATGGTCGCGACTTGCCCCCGCCGCTTTGTGCGCACGTGGGTCCGCCAAAATCAGTGCCGCCATGCGCTGCGGCGTGATGTGATGCCCCACCCAATCGCCCAGGAATTGCCGCACACGCGCTTCTTCCAGGCGTTGCGATGCATCCTGAATGCCCGTGTGTACGACCGCAAACAACTCATAGGGAACCACATCCGACTGGGCCCATGCCGCCACAACAGCTTCCTGCATACCGCTTGCGAGACACCATGCAATTTGATCCGCGAAGATGGCATTCTCAGGCAGTGCCGTAACAACCGCATGCTCTTTGAGAGCCTCGATTTGCACACGGTACTCTTCGCGGATACGTGCCAGCATCCCCGCCGCCAGCTCATCTGCCGCCAAACGGGTCTCTTCAAAAAGAGGCGTGCCCTCGGACGCAACCACCCCTGCAAGCCATTCAAGCAATGCATCTAGTTCATCAACAGATGGATATGTATTTTCAGACTGCTTGGGTAGCACCTCCAACCGCGCATCGAGTTCTGCCTGCGGCGGACGTCCCAGGTTCCGACGCACAACATCCAATTGGCGCGCCACCGCCTGTTCTCTCGCCGCAGGAAAGACCTGGGTAAGAATCTGGCTCCCGAATCGGCGTGAAACCTCCCGCAGTACTTCGGGTCCCGGCAATTCGGCCCGCTCAAACAACACCTGCGGCGGAATCGCAAAGGGAGACTGGCGTTCGGCTTCCTCCAGCATCTCCGCGACTTGCGCTTCCAATGCAGCATGCCTCCGCTTAGCCAGATAATCCCTACTTCTTTCGCGGCTTTGCTCCCGATGGATATGTTCCGCTGGCGAAGCCAGCATGTGCGCGGCCAACGGGGCAATCCATCGATCTGCGTCAGGTGAGGATTCGTCAACCTGTTCGTGCACGAGGTCGAGTAATCTCGCAGCCGTGGCACGTACCACCAAGTTGTGCCGTGCACGCATCCGGGCATCCCCCTCGGCCACGTCTGCATGGGCCATGCCCCAGAAGTGCCCCAGGAAAAACAGTAGCGTGAGCCAACGTTTCATGGCAATTCCTCCTGTTCGCCGAACTCACCCCGCACACTCTCTAGCAAAGGATAGTTACGCGCAGCGAGTGCATCCGCAAGCCCCCGCATTTCCTGACGCAGATCACCGGCCTGCGCTGCGGCAGTCACTGGCAGTGCAGCAGCCACATGCGCCACAAGTTCCCATTGCAATCCCTGCACATGCTCCCCCCAGCCCCGCGTACGCTGCTCGATAATCCCACGCGCAAATGCCTCGATTTCCAGCAGTCGCTCTTGATCCGCGGTGAAAGCTTGCGTATCGGCGCGCAAGGCATCCGGCATGGCGGCGGCCTGATCCTGCAACACTTGCCGTACCATTTGCGCCTGCAAGGCAGCAGCATCATTCAGCACCTCGGATTCCGAAAACAAGTGCGCAAGCCGTTCATCCGCGGGCCACCCCGCATCCCAGCGCACATGCGCCAGATTCGGAAATGACACCAAACCGCTCTCCCGTTCCCAGCCATCCAACACTTGCTCCGCTCGCAGAATGACCTGCTGTTTCCACAGCTCCATCACCACCGGATTTACCCGCTCGCCCGTCACCATACTATGGGCGGCCATCGTCAAGCGCACCGCAATGGCCAGAATCAAAACCAGCGGCAGCGCAATTTGTACCAGCACATCATTCGGGCTGTGCGTGTGCAATTGGGCGCCGGGGCGCCCCAACAACGCATCCAGCCGCCGGGCCAGCACTTTTGCCTGCCCGCTATCCTTTGGACGCAGGTCTGCCATCGGTCTGCCCTCCTGCCGGTATGTCGTTCGCAAATAGTTGCAAGGCCCGTTGCAGCCGTGCGCGATCGGCGGCCACATCCTGCGCCCGTTGTTGCACATCCGCCTCTACAACGGAAGCCAAACGCGCGACGCGCTGCTCGCCCGCCTGCCCCACCATCAGTAATGCGTCCGTCGTCTCCAGCAAATGGCGCTGCGTCGTAGGCATATCCGCAAGCCGTTGGGCCACAACGCCTGTCTGCGCGATCAGCTCCCGCAACAACGGCGGCACCTCCCCGACGGTCGCAACCACTTGCGCCAGTTCGGATTGCCCCCGCAAAATTGCCTCGATTTGCGCTTGGCACCTCTCCAGGATGGCTGCCGTTTGCGTCTGCGCAGATGCAAGCTGCTCGATCTGCTCCAGGGCCCGATGCAGCGCCCCGCCGCCGAGCTGCTCGGAAAAATCCCCGATAGCAACGGTCAACGCACTCAGGCGCTGCCGCAAATGTTCCACGGATTCTTCGATCGAACCATCATCCTCGACTGCCTCGATAGCAGACGCCCAGACAAAGATCGCCGTCAAGGGACGCGCGGCCAGAAAGGCGCCCGCCAACCCCACCAAGGAACTTAACAACGCCGTCGCCGTGCCCGCCATCAATCGTTCCAGTACAGCCGGTAAATCCTCCGCCGAGGGCACCCCATCCACCACACCTTGCAATCCACTCACGCTCAATCCAAGCAGCAAGCCATACAGTGTGCCCGCCAACCCGAGCATCACCAGGAAAAACGTAAAGTGGGGCGGGTACGGTTCGAGGCCATACCGGTAGCTCACTTCGGCATCGCCCCCCGCCCGCAGGATCTTCCACGCCTGACGAAACGGGAACCACAACAGCAACACGGGCACCAGTGTCGATACTGTACTGAGATCCGCCGATAAGGACTGCCCCCACAACCACAGACGCTCCGGCAACAAGGTCGAAAGCAAAACACCCCCTGGCACGATGCCCCGCAACGCCAGCTCCAGATTCACCAGCCATAGCACCACCGCCGGAACCAACAGCACCCCAAAACACGCCATCAGCCAAGCCAGTCTACGGCATCGCACCTGTTGTACATCCATTTCGCCCCTCTT
>SLBU01000055.1 GCA_007126175.1 Kiritimatiellia bacterium | reverse complement strand
TACAAAAAAGAAGAGCCCTCCGAAGAGGACTCTTCTTGCGTCGAAAGCTAACGACTCTTAGAGCTCGTGGTCAGCTTCCGTGCACTCTGGGGGCTCGCCGATGGGCTCAACCGTGACGGTTCCGCCCGAAGGGCAATTCGTGGCCGAAGCCAGACCACCGCGGATGTACTCACCCATCTCTAAGAGCTGGTCAGCATCAAGCGTGTGGTTCGTTCCGAGATTTTCTGCCATGGCATACTGTTCCTTGGCGCTGTCAATCTGGCGCAAGTTGTTAATGCAGGTGTTTTTGCGGGCTGTTTCGCGCGCCTTCACAAACGATGGAATGGCGATTGCTGCCAGCAAACCAATGATTGCAACCACAATCATGATCTCGACCAATGTAAAACCGGATTTCTTCTTCATCATCTTCTCCTACTAATGTTGTTTCGGGCGTTGTGCCCGACTGCTTTTGCCCACCACCATAGTGGACGGCATTATTAAAAGCAATGCCCGTGCCAATGTCAATATCTAATATATGCGAATGTATTGTAAAGGATTGATATAGAGCGAATAAGAACGTTTATAATATTATTGAAAATATAGATTCTTTCCGTGTATTCGCAATAGCGGGACAATAAATCGCGATATTGAGAACGTATGTCGCAAAATTGCAAATGAAAATAATGAGAGTGTTGCAGCTTAATCCCTGAGCTTGGAACAAGTCATTACACTATCAATCGTTAAGGTTTTCTCTGAGATCAGGACATCCTGGATAAATATGGAGGGGTAACATGCGCGATTCCTCATTATATAGGGTAGGATGATGCGGAGGTGAAACTTTATTCATGAAGAGTCGGGACTTCGGCGCGCTCAGTCGAGCCGCTTCCTCCCGACCGGTCCGTGTAAAATGAATGAGCGGTCCAATAATGCGCCCGTGCCGCAGGTCCGCGTTTTTTTGTGTTGCATTATTACAAAGGCATCTTAGTTTGCTTGATTGCCATTTGGAGATATCTAGAATTTCGGGTTCATTCGTTTTTTGGTTTTAGCAATTTAGATAAGAGAGAGGTATATTGGATGAAGGGTGGAAAGAAAAATAAGCGTCAGGAAAACCAACCCATGCCGGAGCAGAATGGCCCGGCGCCTACGCCAGGAGAGTCGGAGCGTGTGCAGGATGCGACGGGCGTGGAAGCGGCCCCGGATGAACAAGTGCAACAACCGGAGGCTGTCGAACCGGAGCATCCACCGCGTGAGACTGTGCTCGAAGAACGCTTGCTGCGCTTGCAAGCCGATTTTGATAATTTTCGCAAGCGTACCTTGCGCGAGCGCGAGGATTTGTATCGGCGTGCCAATGAGGATATCATGCTCGAATTGCTGCCTGTGCTCGATCATTTGGAGTTGGCCTTCACTGCAGCGGGCGATACCGGGGTGGATCATCCCCTGGTGAAAGGTTTTGCGCTTGTGGGCGAACAATTGCGACAGGTGTTACGCAAGTTTGGTTTGTCGGAAATAGAGACTGACGGTGTAGCGTTTGATCCGAATGTGCATGAGGCGATACAGCATTTGCCCTCGGAATCGGTACCGGAGAATGGGTTGATCGCGTGCACACGTGCAGGCTACTTGTTAGGGAACCGGTTGCTGCGGGCGGCACAAGTCGTGGTAAGTAGTGGTCCGCAAGACGCCCCGGACGAATGAGTGGAAGCATGATTTTGACGTGCATGATTTTGAAGGGAAGGAGGAGGCGTGGCAACAAAACGCGATTATTATGAATTATTGGGGGTAGATCGGTCGGTATCGCCCGAAGATCTCAAGAAGGCCTATCGCAAGCTGGCAATGAAGTATCATCCTGACCGCAATCAGGGCAACAAAGAAGCCGAAGATATGTTCAAGACGGTTTCCGAAGCCTATGAGGTCTTGAGCGACCCGCAAAAGCGCCGGCAGTATGATCAATATGGGCACGAAGGGCTGAAGTCCTCGTTTGGCCCGGGTGGTTTCGATTTTCGGCGCGATTTTACGCATGAAGCGGATTTGCAGGACATCTTGGGAAGCATTTTCGGTGGTGGCGGGGGGCTATTTGATGGGTTGTTCGGTGGCGGCGGTGGAAGCCGTCGCGGAGGGGGACGTGCCGGAGGGCCGCAACCTGGCTCTGATTTGCGTTTCGATATCGAAATTGACTTCGAGGAGGCTGCCTATGGCTCCGAACGTGAAATCACACTGCCGATCTCTGTGCAATGCGAGACTTGCAGTGGCTCGGGCGACAAGCCGGGCACGAGTAAAGAGACCTGCCGGCATTGCGGCGGGCGCGGGTTTGTGGTTTCCGGCAATGGCTTTTTCCAGGTTCGGCAGGGCTGCCCGGTGTGTGCTGGTGCTGGGGTGATGTCGCAGCATCCCTGCAAGGATTGCAATGGCACGGGGCGTATCAAGAAACAGAAGCGGGTCACGCTCAAGATTCCGAAGGGAGTCGATACCGGTTCGCGTCTGCGGATGAGTGGTAAGGGCGAGGGCGGAATCAAGGGCGGACCCGCTGGCGATTTGTATGTTGTCATGCATGTTCGCAATCACCCGCTGTATGAGCGACGCGAGGAGGATTTGTATTGTCAGTTACCCGTGCCTGTCGATGTGTTGATTCTGGGCGGAACCGTGGACGTACCTACCATCGATGGGGTTGCACGCTTGAAGATTGAGGCGGGCACCGAAACGGGCAAGGCGTATCGGCTGCGTGGCAAGGGCATGCCGCGTGTGGATGGCTACGGACGTGGCGATCTGCATGTGCATATATTGCCGGAGATTCCACAGAAATTGAGTGGACGACAGAAGAAACTGCTGGCGGAGTTTCGCGAATTGACGGAGGAAAAGCAGTATCCGCAAGCGCGCAAGATGCATGAAGAAGCTGAGAAAATGTATGCACGCAAGACCTCGATCCGTTAGGGCAGCCTGTTGGCAGGTGAAACTCACACAGGAACAATATCGGATGGACCCTAGCCCACGGGGCTGCGCTATTGCGTAAACTCTGCGTCGCTGCAATTTATCCCTACTGGGGAAGAAAGACCGGATTAACTCACATGCCCGAACTGCCGGAAGTGGAAACAGTCGTGCGCGGTTTGCAGTGCGCAGGCATTTGCGGCCTCGAGATTCGGGCAACGCGGGTAGAGTGGGCTCGTACGCTGGCAGGCCTCTCGCCGGTGGCCTTCGACACGGCGATGCGGGGCGTATCGATCCGTTGCATAACGCGGCGCGCGAAATATATCGTAATGACATTGTCTTCGGGGCAAACGGCATTGGTACATTTACGCATGACGGGGTCCCTGCGCGTGGTGGACGCCGTTGCCCCCATGGATCCCTACGAAAGGGTTGCGCTGATATTTGCTGATGGCCGGGAGCTACGCTTCCGGGATACGCGCAAATTCGGACGCTGGTATTTGTTGGCAGATCCGGAGAGAATGTTGGGGCGTCTTGGCCCGGAACCGCTGGAGGATACGTTTACGCCGGAACAGTTTGTGGACATGTTGCGAAAACATCGGAGAATGCTCAAACCGCTCTTACTGGATCAGTCCTTTGTGGCTGGGCTTGGCAATATCTATGTTGATGAGGCTTTGTTCGCTGCTGGTTTGCATCCTTGCCGGATTGCTAGTACGGTACATAAAGTAAGGGCGCGACGCCTTCATCAATGTATACAGGCGGTGCTGCATTTAGGAATAGAGCGCATGGGAACATCACTCGGGACGGGGGCTACCCATTTTTACAGTGTAGCAGGGCGGCGGGGTCGGAATCAGGATGCTTTACAAGTATTTCGAAGGGATGGAGAGGCTTGCCCGGTATGTGGCACCACGATTCGACGGATTGTGGTTGGGCAGCGTAGCACGCATATCTGTACCCGCTGCCAGCCGCCCCCGCGGATACGCCCGCCATCCAAGACGTTGGATGCAACATGAGAGGGACACATGCAAGAGGTACCGACAGATGGATTTGTGGCGGATGAATCGCGCTTGCAAGGATGTGCTTCCAAAGCGTTTCTGGTGCAGTCCGAATCCGGGATTGCAGCGGTTTTGGAGCAGGCACATGCCGCTGGCATTGGGGTGACCACGCAAGGCGGTTTGACCGGGATTACGGGGGCTGCCGTGCCACAAGATGGCTATGTGCTGAATCTGCGTAATCTGCGACGTGTGGTAGGCCTGCGGCGCGACCACGAGGGGTTTCTCCTGCGGGCCGAGCCGGGCTGTACCCTCGATGGTATTCGGCGATTGCTGCTCGAGCCTGACAAAATGGATGTACATGGGTGGTCGGACGAATCGCGTGTGGCTTGGGAGGAGCTGTGTCGGGCCCCGATCCAGATGTTTGCGCCCGATTTGACGGAAACGGGGGCGACGTTGGGGGGGGTCGTTTCGACCAATGGTTCAGGGGCCAGATCCTATCGCTATGGTGCGGCGCGCGGGCATATCGCAGCGCTACGCGTAGTGCTGGTCAATGGGGATGTTTTGCATGTGCAACGCGGGCAATATTTTGCACAAAGGTTGCGGTTTCGTTTGCAAGGCGAATCTGGCCGTATGTATGAGGGAATCTTGCCCAGCTATACCATGCCGGCAGTTAAGCATGCCGCTGGATATTATGCGCGTGAAAACATGGACCTGCTGGATTTGTTTATTGGGGCCGAAGGAACGCTCGGCGTGATATCCGAGCTGGAGATCAGGCTCATGCCGCAACCCGAACAAGTGGCTGGTTTAACGATGTTCCTGCCTTCCGAAGCGGCTGCGTTACAATTGGTGGAACTCGTGCGTAGCTGCCGCCATGATGTGCAAGCAATTGAGTATTTCAGCGCACAGGCCT
>SLBU01000201.1 GCA_007126175.1 Kiritimatiellia bacterium | reverse complement strand
GCGACGAGCAAAGCGAGGCGCGAAGGCTGCCCGCCGTAGTCAGTCGTAGCGTAGCGAAGACTGCGAAGGAGGGCGATTACCCCTTGCTCGTCGACTACGGCTGGCAGGCCAGCCTTGAACGGGATACAAAAGGGGCTACTCTTCCAGCCAACGTCGCGCGCTGAATCCCTCATCGGTATCCCCGAAACGACGAGGCAGCTCGATGGGACCAACCGTGCCCTCGCCACCGGCGGTGCCTGCGCCACGCATCTGCTGCACATCATCGGACAGCCACCCCCAACCGGAACGTTCACGCTCACCCGACCGGCCAGGCAACAACCCCGAAAACCCGTCGTCGGCACTCGCGCCCGCATCATTTTGCCGGCCGGATTGGGGCACCATCGGACGCGGGGGCGCGACGGATGTCACGTCTCCAAACGTGCGGGACCGCGTGCTTACGTTCGGTCCACGATCGACAAATCGCTCCTGAAAAAGTACCGAAAGATCCTCACCTTCGAGCATTTCCACCTGCCGCACGGTGCCAGGGTCACGTTCACGCACATCAGCAATCGGATCACCGGCAATACGTTCAGGCCTCACCCCAGCCGCACCACCGGTTCCCCAATGCAAAATACCATGTAGAATCACAAGCACCCCAACCAAAACATAGCCCCCTCGATAGCGCATACGTTGTCCTCCTTGCCTGATATGGTAGTGGAGCTATTTCCGCCCTGTGCACGCACCACCATCCACATTCTCGTCTTCCGGCGTTTCCTCCCTTGCAAAAGCCGGGTGATTCCCCGCAATCACAATCGTCACTTCGCCTTTTACCTTAGCATCTTTAAACTGATTGGCCAAATCGACTAAATAGCCCCGCGCCACGCGTTCATGCACTTTTGTCAGTTCAATACAAACGGCAGCTTCGCGGTTACCTAAGGCCTCATGGGCGGCCGCCAAGGACTTACCTACCCGATAGGGAGACTCGAAATACACCAAAGTGTGCTCCCGGTCCGCTTCATTTGCAAAAAAGCGCAGCAGCCCGCCGGACTTACGCGGGGGAAACCCCTTGAACGTAAAACTGGCGCTTGGCAAGCCCGACACCATAATCGCTGCGGTTACGGCACTTGCACCGGGAACCGCCTCCATATCATAGCCAGCCTGGGCTGCGAGCCGCGCAATCCGGTAGCCCGGATCACTGATACCGGGTGCCCCCCCATCCGTACAAACAACCACTTGCAGTCCGGCTTCCAGCTTGTGCATCAGGTAGGTAGCCGTACGTGCCTCATGCGGGTCTCGATAGGATACCAACTCGGACGGACGCGAGATCTCGAAATGCGTGAGCAAGGCACGCGTGCGCCGCGTATCCTCACAGGCGATCACATCCGCCTCTCGCAACACACGAATCGCACGTGGTGTCATATCTTCAAGATTGCCAATCGGCGTACAAACAAAACGCAACATTCTTCCTCCAGACATTTAACATTCCCAAGGGGGCGACGGAGGCGGCACTGGCGCCAGATAAGCGCCACAATCCTCTAGCCGTTCACGCAGTGCCAGCTTCAACGCAGGGAGCCCCTCGCCAGTGCGAGCACTCACCGCAATGGCCTCCGGGAAGATATCAGCGCACCTCTGCCCATCCTCCGGATCGACATTGTCCATCTTATTCAAAACCAAAAGCGTCGGAACCTGATCCGCACCGATCTCACGTAGCGTCGCGTGCACCACCCGCAAATGATCCTCGCGGTGCGGATCTCCCGCATCCAGCACCAACAACAGGATATCGGACTCTACCGCAACATCAAGCGTAGACCGGAAGGAGGCCACCAAACCATGCGGCAGATGCCGGATAAACCCCACCGTGTCAGCAAGCAACACCTGGCGGTCCGGGCCGAGATAGATCTGGCGCGTCTTCACATCAAGCGTCGCGAACAACCGGTCATCCACATAGGCACCAGCACTACTGAGTGCATTTAACAGCGTACTCTTCCCAGCATTCGTATAGCCCACCAGACTTGCCGTAGGCCACTGCTGCCGGTCACGGGTGCGCCGCCCGCGAGCCCGCAAAATCTCAAGTTTGGCCTTGAGTTCCTTGATCCGTTTGCGCATAGGGTCATTGCGCAACTGCAAGGGACTTTCGCCAGGACCACGCATCCCGATGCCCCCCTGAAAACGCTGCTGCTTGCGCGATACCGGAATCCGCGACACCAGATACTCCAATTGCGCCAACTCCACTTGCACCTTGGCGGTAGCCGAAGAGGCCCGCCGTGCAAATATTTGCAGGATCAATTCCGTGCGATCGATGACCTTGATGCCCAGCGATTGGTCCAAATTGTTCACCTGCACCGGCGTCAAATCATTGTCTGTAATGATCAAATTGGCATCCGCATGCCGACACGCAAGCTGGATCTCCTGCAATTTCCCCTCGCCCACCAGGAACTGCGGAGTCGGGTGCCTGCGACGCTGTGTGACATGTCCCGCTACCACCACCCCAGCGGTATCCGCCAATCGCCGCAATTCAGCCAGCGAATCAAACGCCTCCTCCGGCGGTTGGCTGGCAGGAATCAACTGCACCAACACCGCGCGCTCGATTGCTTCTTCCTGCGGACGACTATATTGTTTCACAAAAGCCCTCGTTCCCGCAACCAGGGCACACCTTCCCCGCCACGATGGCACGGCCGGCCCCGATGCTCTTCACGGCGCAAGACCTTGCGGCTCTTCACCGTGGGCCGATTACACCACTGCACATATGCCCGATGTACAACTTCATCATTCCGGAAACGACACTCCCGCCCCGCGCGCCATTGACCACGCGGATACAAGAAAATCCAGCAATGACGCCCCATGTTCAACGGGCACCCGTGACACTTGCGAACCGGTTTTTCGTTTTGATGCATCGGCCTCCTGAAATCTTCGACTGACTCTCTTCCAGCATATGTCCAAATTCCTTCCATGACAAGCCACACAGCACCTGGTTGCCCCACTTGCGTGTCCAACGCTGTCTCGGCCCTGTTGATACCGGGTCACACGAAAAGACCGTGCAATGCCCACTCACCGGCATTTAGAAGACATTTTACAAATCCAATCACACTGTGCTAGAGTCTCCGCAAATTTCAAATGCAAGAAAGGGAAATACCATGCGCAGCGACCAGATTAAAGCCGGCCCGGAGCGGGCCCCCCATCGTAGCCTGCTTCGGGCAACCGGACTCACCACCAACGATATTGCCAAGCCCTTTATTGCGGTCTGCAACTCGTACGATCAAATCGTACCGGGACATACGCATTTGGATCAGGTTGCCAAAATCATCAAAAAAGAGATTCAAAAGGCTGGCGGGGTACCCTTTGAGTTCAACACGATCGGAATCTGCGATGGCCTTGCCATGGGACATGGCGGCATGAAGTACTCCTTGCCATCACGTGACATCATCGCCGACTCTGTCGAGGCCATGCTCAAAGCACACTGCTTCGATGCCGTTATTTGTATTCCCAATTGCGACAAGATTGTTCCTGGCATGCTGATGGGGGCCATCCGTGCCAACATTCCAACCGTATTCGTCAGTGGCGGGGCCATGGCTGCCGGCAAAATGCCTGATGGCAGCGTCGTGGACCTTGTGAGCGTCTTTGAAGGTGTTGCGGCGCATGGCCAGCAAAAGATCAACGACGCGGAACTTACCTGCATCGAGGAGAACGCCTGTCCCGGATGCGGCTCCTGCTCCGGCATGTTCACCGCCAATTCCATGAATTGCCTCTGCGAAGCGATCGGCTTGGCACTACCCGGCAATGGCACGATCCTTGCGAACGATCCACGTCGCAAAAGCCTCTACCGCAAAGCCGCGCGTAAAGTGGTCGAACTGGCAGTGGCGGGCGGTCCCCTGCCGCGCGACATCGTGACCGAGCAAAGCATCGATAACGCCTTTATTCTCGATATGGCCATGGGCGGTTCCACCAACACCGTTCTGCATACCCTGGCCATCGCCCGCGAAGCAGGTATTGCATACGACCTGCACCGCATTAACAAAATCTCTCAACGCTGCCCGAATATCTGCAAGGTGGCACCCTCCTCGCATTATCACATCGAGGATGTCGACCGAGCGGGTGGCGTGAGCGCTATTCTCCGCGAAATCGGTCAAATCCCCGGACTGCTCCACAAACGCTGCCAGACCGTGACCGGCAAAACCATCTGGCGCAATGTTTCACGCGCTCTCATCCAGGATGCAAACGTGATCCACACGATCGAGTCCCCCTACTCCGCAGATGGTGGCCTCACGATCCTGCATGGCAATCTGGCCACACAAGGCGCGGTAGTCAAAAAGGCCGGCGTGGCTCCCAACATGCTCGTATTCGAAGGCAATGCCGTAATTTTCAACTCCCAGGAAGAGGCCTGCGAAGGTATTCTCGGCGGACGCGTAAAATCGGGTGATGCAGTGGTCATTCGCTACGAAGGTCCCAAAGGTGGCCCCGGTATGCAGGAAATGCTAGCCCCAACATCCTACATTATGGGCCAAGGGCTCGGCGAAAGCGTCGCCTTGATTACCGATGGACGTTTTTCCGGTGGCACCCGCGGTGCTTGTATCGGGCACATCTCCCCGGAAGCAGCCGAGGGTGGGCTCATTGCCTTACTCGAAGACGGCGATAGAATCCGGATTAACATCCTCGAACGCACGCTCGAAGCTCTACTCGATGATGCCACGATTGCCGCGCGCAAGGAGCGCTTCACGCCGCCACCACCGCGCGCCGTAGATGGTTACCTCAAGCGCTACAGCAAACTCGTAAACAACGCTTCCACGGGTGCCATCCTGGATTAACCAGTAACTTCAGAGAAAGACTGCAGACGACAAACCAGGCTACTTCAATAGCCCGCACGGTGTTG
>SLBU01000103.1 GCA_007126175.1 Kiritimatiellia bacterium | reverse complement strand
GGGTAAAGCCCGCTTCTTCGAGCCAGCCATGCAATTCGGTGTCGGCAAAAACCCAGCCATTGTAGGTAGTGAGTGCCATGTTGACGGCAAAGAGGGCCGAGAAGGGCGGCTGCGTGTGGGTGGCATCGGTCATCATGTCCAGAATCATGATTGTGCCGCCGGGCTTCAGCGCGGTAGCTGCGCGCTTGAGGATCGAAACAATCATTTCGGGTGCTTCCTGATGCAGGGCCCCGAAGATGGTGACGGCGTCGAAAGCTTCGGGTTCGTAGGTATCCGTGTGGTAGTTACCGGGTTGGCAGAGGACCCGGTCCGCGAGTCCGGCCTGTGCAACCAGTTCGGATGCCACGGCGGAGATCGCGGGCAAGTCCATGGTGACGCATTGCAGTTCGGGGTGGGCTTGTGCCATGAGGCTGGCATAGGTGCCGGGGCCACCCGCAAGATCGAGCAGGCGTTGGCAGCCTTGCAGCGGGAGCATGGGCACGACGGCACGACCGATCCCCAAGGCGCGTCCATGCATCGAGAGTGCAAAGCGGCGGGTGCGTTCGGGATCATCGCCGAGGTGGATTTCAGGGGCATCGACCGGGGCACCCGTGCGCACGAAATCTACGAGTTTGCCCCAGGCGGGATATACATCCTGATTATAGCGAATCGCACCCCGTAGATCGTGAGGCGCATGATCGATGAGTGCAGCCTGCCCCGCCGGCGTATTGCTGTAGCTGTTCCCGTCTTTTCGCAGGAGCCCGGTGGCAACGCAGCCATCCAGCAGCAAACGCAGCGCGCGCTCATTGCCTCCGGTTCCCGCCGCGAGTTTTTGCTGTGTTGCCTCGGGTTGCTGTTGTTCCACCGCGGAAAACAGATCCAGTTCAATGGCGGCAAACAGGATTGCCGAGCCATAGTAGGCACTGGCAAGATCGACGATATCCCCAATGGTGCGCTCTGGTGTGTTTGGCATGCTAGTTTCCTTTCTCAATCGTTGGTAGGGTTTTGGCCCGCCAGCGGGCAACAACCATGAAAAGGGCGGATAGAACCATGGAGAGTCCGAAGGCTGGCAAGAAGGCATCGGCTTCGCGTCCCCAGGCCCCCAGCACGACATACATCCCGGCGACAATGAGATTGCCCAGCCCGGTAACGAGCAGAACCGACAGCGGGGCAAGACGCGAGATACCGGCAAAGAGTACGGAAGCTTCGGAGAGAATTGGAACGGGACGCATCGCAATCAGGAGCCAGATGCCGTGGCGTTGGTGGAAGCGTTGCAGGAGGCGAAACTCCTGGTTGCCAATCACGACTTCCGCGGGTGTGGTGGCAAATCTTCCGATGAGGTAGCTGGCCGCGACGGTGCCCGTGAGGCCGATCCAGGCTGCAAGAATGCCAGCCGGGATCCCCATGAAAATGCCGGCGGCAGTACAGACAATGCTCGATGGTATCGGTATCACTACGTCAACAACCAATAGTGCCACAACGAGTAGCCCGGTTTGCCACAATTTGCCACTGCTGCGTTCCATCGCCAGCTCGGTCCAGGCCTCGACCTGGTCTCCGAACAGCAGAAACACGACGATCACAGCCACGAAAACCGAGAACAGCAGCAACAGGGATCGAATCGGAATGTTGTTTGGTACACGCATGGGGGTATCATGCGAGCGAATCGGCAACCTGACAATCCTCAAATCGGCAGGTGCCGCGCCGCCCGGGCTCCTGCCAGGCATCTGCCTTGCCCCGTAAATCATGATGAGGGAACCATGGCTTTCCAAAACAGCCTCTTACAGATGCCATAGCTTTTGGTATGAAACCGTACAGGAAGAAATGAGGGTATGATATGCGGACTGTCGGTCATTCACAGGCCCAATCGCCTTGTAATCCTTGGGGCGTGGATTGTCTACAGGCGACGGAAGTAAAGGTCGATCATGATACCCTCAAGTGGTTCATCGATTACGGTCTGACCGTTGTGGCACGAAGGGGTGATCTCATGGCTTAGCTAAAATTATAGAAGCATCTGTCCTGTGTGATAATATGCTTGTTATGTGTAGTAATGTGTATAGCATATCAATATGAATATCGGGGAGATAAATCCTATAGAACTCGGTAAGCGCATTCGCTTATTGCGCCGGAGTCGGCACTGGACACAGGCCGAGTTGGCCGAGAAGGTGGGCATTCGCACCGGCCCCATGAACTATCTCGAGAACGGGCATCATTTGCCCTCGCTACCGGTTCTGTGCAAGCTTGGCACGATCTTCGACGTATCCGTGGATCAGTTGCTTGGCAAAGCACAGCAAGGATATCTTGTGCAGGATTCGCAAGCACCGCACGGACAGCACGTTCGCCAAAGCGAAGATGTAAAATGGGTGAGTGCACAAGATTATCGTGCGCATCATGCCCTGCTCGTGCGGTTCGACCCCGTGAAAGAGCAACTGGATGATACACAGCTCGGGCACCTGGAAAAGCTGATCGATGCCTTTCTCGCGCTGGAAGATATCTGCGGCGTGCAAAAACAGGCGCAGATTCCCCTGCAAATCCGTCTGCCCATGCGCGAGATAGGTTTCGAACGCTATGTGGGGCAAGTACGCGCATTGCTCGGGGTCAATGACGCCGTGATCTTCGATTATCTCGAACTACTCGAAAATGCCGGGCTGCGGATTGTGTTTCTACCGCTGCGTGGCAAGATTGAGAGCGTATCGTGCTATGATCGTGCCAATGCCAATGCCTTTATCTTTGTGAATAGCCAGGGACTGAGTCTGGAACGCCAACTCTTCCGGCTTTGCTATGAGCTGGGGCGGGTGTATCTCTACAACGGTGGCATGCGCGGTAGCATGCAAATCGGGGCACTGGACGCCGAACATTCCGCCCGACGCTTTGCCGCCTTGTTTCTCATGCCAGCCGAAGCGGTGCTCTCCTCCGTGCGCCAGGTCGGGGTTGCCCAGAACCAATGGACCTGGGAGATGCTTATGCGCCTCAAACACCGGTTCGGGGTGTCGGCAGAATCATTTCTCTATCGACTCGAAGAACTCGAACTGATTGCCAAGACAGTGCGCGATCGGTTGAAATCTGAAATCTATGCCTACTATGCCGCCCACAAATGCACTGAGCCCGACAGTTCCCGACGTATCCTTACCCCCAATGGCCGCCTGGGGGATCTGCTGCTATCTGCTGCCACTAAGGCTGCCGACCACGCAGAGCTGCCAGGGATACGGGCTAGCCTCAAAGAGCAAAGGATTAAGATGCCATGAAAGCAATCGAGAGAAGCCCAGTGTGGAGCATGGAACGCCTGCCGGGCGATGGGTGGTGCAGAGGCGTTGGGGGGGCAAACTACACGGCGTCCGGGGACTTGTTTCGTTCGCCGAGAGGCCCGGACGATGGGCGATTGCGGTTGCGAGAGCGTGGCGAATGTGGGGCGCGTTTCCGTTGCGGAGAGGGAGAAATGAAGCGCAGTGTAGCGTCAGTGGCTGACGAGTAACAAGCTGTGAGCGCAAGAAAGAGGGATGCATGAATCTGACCAATGAGCGCAAGCTGGCTGCCCGGGCCAAGGTGCTGGGGGAGAGCGCCGACGCCGGAGCATTTGGAGAACTTGCAGAGCTGGCCTGTTCGGAGTCTGCTTTGGTGCGGCGGTTGGCGGCATCTGCGCTGGGCAAGCTGGCAGGCATTCTCGAGGCGGCCAAGGCGGTGGGAGTCTTGCTGCCGCAATTGGCTGATACCCATCCGCAAGTGCGGCAATATGCAGCCAAAGCGCTTGCGGCGTATGGGACGGGGGCCGAAAAGGCACTGCCGGTTTTGCGCGATCTATACCGGAATCCCTCTGAGAAGGACTATGTGAAGCGCAGTGTGGCGGCTGCCGGAAAAAACATACGGGCCGCACTTGCATTAGCCGAACGCAACACTGTGCGCACATGCAGCCGGTGTGGCAAACAGGTGGAACCGGACGAATACGCCCGCAGCCAGCGATTCTTCCAGCGCACCTACTGCGATATCTGTTTCGACCAGACTGCCACCGCACGGCGCAACAAAGAAACGCAGATCGAAGACAAGAAAAACATCCGCACGCTCGATGGCACCCTCGTGCAATCCGATGGCGAGCGCCGCATTGCCGAGTGGCTGGCTGCCAAAGACATTGCCTACCGCTACGATGCAAGGCTGCGCATTATCGAGGGCTTCCAGATCCGCCCCGATTTCTACCTGCCGGAATACGATGTGTATATAGAGTATTGGGGCATGGACACCCCTCGCTATAAAGCGGGCATGTACCTGAAACAGGACCTATACATGCACGCCGGCAAACGCCTGATCTCGCTGTACCCAGAGGACAAGGCAAAGCTGGATGAGAAGCTGGGCGGGAAGTTGCAAAAAATGCAGCGTAAGAAGAGCAATGACCCGCATGAGGGGAAAGGGTGATGCCGTGAAGTGTTATGCGCACAATCAAAGGAATGACGATGCCGATTCCTAAACGAATAAACGCCTCAGCCAACACGGATGTGGCGGTTGTGCCATTTGAGCGATGTGCTGCCAAAAGCACCGCGGATCAGCAACCGGGGACGTCGGTATTTGATCACTGCCGCAATGTCGGATGTGTGGCAGAAGCCCTGCGGGCACTCTGGCCTAGCAGCCTGCAGGGATTATTGCCGGATCATCCAGGATTACCGGTAAGTGTGCATGATGTCGGCAAGGTATCGCCTGGATTCATGCTGAAATATTTTGAAAATACCCTGGTCAAGGTGTTTTCACCGGATCTTGTGGGCAAGCGCAGTTATATGAGCAGTCATGCTGCAATCAGTGCGGCAGCCGTTGATCGTTATCTAGGGGAGCGGCATTCGATGAGAGCGGCTGTTTCAGTTGCTGCCGCTGCGCATCATGGTAGTGCTGAGCGGAGTTATCCTCCTGACACAGCGG
>SLBU01000009.1 GCA_007126175.1 Kiritimatiellia bacterium | reverse complement strand
GCAATTGCATCTCGGCATCCATCCGCAATAGTGCTTCACCCATCCGCGTGGCAAACACTTCCAATCGCTCGATATGCTCCAATATGAATGCATCCTTGCGCCGGTCGTTAAACTGCAGCAACCCCAGAATCGTATCGTCCACCCGAATCGGAACCAACGCCACAGACTGATACCCCTGATGGATACAGGTATTACGGGGTTGCCAACGTGGATCCAATCCCGGATCCAGATCCAACAACGGAAGGCTGTCATTCGTCCAACAGCTCCCCCCTGGCGTAAACAGCGGATTCGTGGGATCCGTCTTCCCCATAATCACAAGACCACAGGTGCATGCCAGACTAATACTGCCATCCGGATCGCGGCAAAGCCCCCCAGGACAATCACGCAATAGCAGTGAATTCTCGACCGCCAAAAAATCTGGCGAAAATCCCTCCTGGGCAAAATAGGGATAATCATCCCCCTCTTGCAGCCGAATGCCCACCGCATCGAAACCCGTCGCGCGCTTGATCACCGCAACAACCTTCGACATGCATAACGCCTTGTCCGCATACGAAGCATTCAATATCCGCAACACATCCCGTGACATCTGCTCATACACTTCCTCACTGGGAAAGGACGATGAAACCGAAATACTTGCAGCGCTAAGTGCTGTGGGCGCGGGCCTGGAGGCTGCGGTCGCCTCCAACGCGGACTGTAATTCGAGCACCGCTTGTTCCAGGGATATGCGCGGCATAGCCTGCACTTCGGCAGGTGTCCATACACGACAACCTGTATGCGTGGTTTCCACCACTGCGGCCCCCCTAACAGGTAGCGAAGATCAAAAGTCTGCTACCCAAGGAAAATGTACAACGCACGCAAAAAGCATGCAACCCTAAATCCACCCCCCATCACACCCGATATATCAAACACCAACACCGAAAACACCGGCATCCGTTTCCCCCAAAGCAGCACTGCGCCGCAGCCCAACCGCAACCATCACGAGCACAACATACCACAGCACCACCAAAGGCAGACCCACTTGCACATTTTCCACATACCCCCATGGCAAACGCTCCAACCAACCCATCCCCCCCGTCAAAAGCCCCACGTATGCAAAATTGGCCTGATTAAAAACCAGCGCCAACGCCATACCCCCCGTCGCAGCCGCTACCAACGCCAGACACCCCGTCACCACAATCAGAAATGCCAGCGGCAACACAAGCAAATTGGCAAACAAGGCCACAGGCGCAAAACGACCAAAATAATAGAGCGACAACGGTGTCGTACTCACCCACGCCGCAACCGACACTGCCACCAAACGCCCCACCCACAAGAACACCGCCGCCCATACCCCCGCCCCCTTCTCGCGCTCCCGAAACGGATCCAGTGGCAGATGGTGCTGGAGCCAGCGATCGGCCAGCGGAACAAATGCCAGAATACCGGCTACCGCCGTAAACGAAAAAATGAATCCCGGATCCACCAACTGATCCGGACGCCATGCCACAATCAGCATGGCCGCCAGCACCAGGGCCGACCACGAATCCGAACGCCGCCCGAACAACGGGGCTGCCAGATACGTAATGGCCATGATCCCGGCCCGCACCGCACTCGCCCGCGCCCCCGTCATAAAGGCATACAGCAGAATCACAGGCGCCAAGGCTAGTACGCGACAGGTACGCGGCACCCGCAACAGATTGATCGCAAACACCAACACCGCACAAATAATCCCAACATGCAGACCAGAAATTGCAAACACATGCATCGTCCCCGTGCGTCGAAAGGCTTGCTGCACATCTGGCGGCAACCGCGCACGGTACCCAAGCAACAACGCATGCAGCACGCCATAGCGATCCGGACGCTCCGCCATGCCAACACGCAACGTCTCGGCGGCGGCTCTACGCAACTGCTCCGACCACACCGCCAGCGTTGCCGACGGCGGGCTGATCCGCCTCGAACCACGCACCCCCGTAACGAACAACCACTCGCCCCGGTAAGCCTCCGGCGTATACTGCAGCGTCCCCGAGAACGACCAATGCTCCCACTGCCGCGGAGGCCAGCGATAAGTGCCATATACCAGCACCGGAACACTCTCCTGCACCTCGTAACGACGCCCCGACACCTCCACCTCCCGAACCTGCAACAGCATGCGCAACGGGGACGCCCCATCACCTTCAGGCACCTCGGACAGTACCCCGGAAACCGTTGCCGATACACGCGCATCAGGCGCAAGCGGCAGCAGCGCCGCCAGCGAGGTGCCACCACGCGGTAAACGCCCCGAAAATACCCCCAGCAGGCACACCAGCCCCAAGACAAGCATCTGTGCCAGCCGACCGCGCCGCAGCATCGCCAGCACAACCGCCAACCCCCACAAGGACGCCAATCCCCCCAGCAAAGCCCAATCCGAGACCGTCGCCACAGGGTACTGCAATCCGATTGCCGTCCCTGTGCCAAAAAGCAGCGCCAGCAGCACCAACGGCCTACGCATACAACATCACCTCATCAGACCGGAATTTCCGCCAACGCCCGCTCCAGTACCGCTACCTCCAGACCGCCCCCCTGCATCGGGGTCACCGCGGCAATACTCATATGCGCACGACGAAAATACCCCGCCGCCAACGCCTGAATATCAGCAGCCGTTACCGCCTTCGTACTCTCGATCACCTCGTCCGGATCAATAAAACGCCCGTGCGAAAGCAGATTATCCCCCATCCACATCATCTGGCTCGACGTATTCTCCAACCCCAGCCGCAACTGCCCCAGCACAAAATCCTTGGCCCGCTTCAGCTCCGCCGCCTTTACCGGCGTATCCACAAAACGCGACATCTCCCGCATAATCAATGCCAACGCCTTGGACCCACGCTCACGATCCAGCCCCGCACTGATCACCAACGCCCCCGAATCCTTCTGCAAATGCGGCATCGAATGGATCGAATACGCCAAACCATGCTTCTCCCGTACAATCTGGAACAAGCGCGAACTCATATTCTCCCCCAGAATCACATTCAAAACCCGCAGCACACTCCGGCGCTCGTCATTACGTCCGAACAACCGTACACCAATTGCCAGGTGATTCTGCTCGATTTCCCGTCCGGCTTGTACCGCCGCAACCGGCTTCACTGCATCCTTGAACGGCAACACCTTCGCAGGCTTGCTCTTGGAAAGATCCCCAAACGCCTGCTCCACCATCGCCACGCAGGCAGCATGATCCACCAACCCCGCAAACGATGCCACCAGACGCGACGGCACATACGCCCGCGCCTTGTAGTCCAGCAGCACCTCAGACGAAATGCCTTGTACACTTCCAACCGACCCGATCACCGGTCGTCCCAACGGATGTTTCGGCCACACCGCCGCCTGCAGCATCTCCTGCACCACATGCTGCGGCTGGTCCGCATACATCCGCATCTCCTCCAGAATCACCTGCTTCTCCTTGGCCGTATCTGCCGCACTGCAACGCGCATGCCGCAGCATATCTGCCAGCACATCAAACGCCACCGGCAAATGGTCATAGCTCACCCGCGCATAATAACAAGTGCTCTCCTCCTGCGTAAACGCATTCAGATATCCGCCACGCCCCTCTATCGCACGACTGATCTCCAACGCACTGCGCTTCGCCGTACCCTTGAAAAGCATGTGCTCCAGAAAATGACTGACCCCTCCCAGCTTCTCCGGCTCATGCCGAGACCCAGCCCCCACCCAGAGCCCCACCGCCGCACTCTGCACATGCGGTATCCGCGACGTAATCACCCGCATCCCATTCGCCAAACGTGTCTCCTGCACATTCTTGAACATAAATCCCTACTCCCCTTTCGCAGCAGCCTGCAAAGCCGCCAATGTTGTTCGTCCCTCATAAAGCGCCTTGCCTGCAATCGCCCCGAAAAGATGCGCGTGCCCTAACGCCCCCAACCGCGCAATATCCGCCGGCCCCGTCACCCCGCCCGAGGCAATTACCTTGCATTGCACCACCTGGCACACCGCATCCATTGCCGCCGCATTCACCCCCGCCAGCATCCCGTCCGTCGCCGTATCCGTCACAATCAACGTACACACACCCATCTGGTCAGCCCGCTGCGCAAGATCCACCGCACGCATCGACGTCGTCTCCACCCAGCCCTTTACCTGCACAAAACCATCGCGCGCATCAATCCCCACCGCCAACGCATCCCCGAAACGCGCCACACTCGCACCCAGAGAATCCGGATCCGCAAACGCACGCGTCCCAATAATCGCACAGGACGCCCCCGCATCGAGCACTCGCTGCACATCCGCATCCGTCCGCAGCCCACCGCCCACCTCCACCGGAATATCCAACGCCGCACAAATCGCCGCAATCTCCTGCACATGTGCCGGACGCCCCTCGAATGCTCCATCCAAATCCACCACATGCAAGCGCTCCGCACCCTCCGCCTGCCAGCGCAGTGCCGCCTCCACCGGACTCGCCGCATACACCGACTCCGCATCCGCACGCCCCTGCTCCAGACGCACACAGCGCCCCCCCTTCAAATCAATCGCCGGTATCACTATCATACCAAAATACTCCCCCAATATTCCTTTATCTAAACAAAACCGCGCCATTCATACCAAACCCCTACCCCACAAGCAAAACAATCCAAAATACAATGACAAAGCCCTACCCAATGAATAAACTTGCATCCTACCCCCAACTCCACATAGAGTACACGCACTTTCCACGGGGTGTAGCTCAGCCTGGTAGAGCGTCCCGACTCCCCCTAAAGGGAGGTCGGGATTCGGGACGAGCAAAACCCATAACGAAAAAAAATTGATAACACGGGGTGTAGCTCAGCCTGGTAGAGCGCTACGTTCGGGACGTAGAAGTCGCTGGTTCAAATCCAGTCACCCCGACCAGTTCAAAAGGATATACACATGCAATGGCCAACAGGCTT
>SLBU01000099.1 GCA_007126175.1 Kiritimatiellia bacterium | reverse complement strand
CTGGAGAAAACGAGCGTTTTCCCGGCGGCGAAGCTGCAAGAAGCGGCGGAGGCGATTGCGTCCGGGCAGATGAGTCCGGGGGAAGCGGCGCTGCAGGCTGGCGTGGCTGAGACGGCATTTCTGGAAGCGCTGGCGGGAGTTTTGCGCATGCCGTATGTGCGTCTGAAGAATCAGGACATTGCGGCAGAGACGCTGGCATTACTTCCGACCAAGGCAATTTTCCAATACCAGGTGATCCCGGTATCGATGGAGGGGGAGACCTTACGGGTGGCGGTGAGTGATCCGTTCATGGCGGGGCTTATCGATTCGTTGCGTTTAGCGGCGGGCTGTCGCGTGAAACTGGCATTGAGCCCTTCCGAGGATATCGGGGATGCTGCCCGCAAATTCTATGGTGTAGGGGCCGAGACGGTTGACCGCATGATGCTGGATGATCGTTACGAGACCCTGGCCGACGAGCAGCTTGCAAAATCGGATCTGAGTGAGTTGGATCAAGAGGCCTCGATCGTCAAGTTTGTGAACCAGATTATTCGTGAGGCGGAGCGGCAGGGATCGACGGATATTCATTTTGAGCCCATGGAGAATCGTTTGCGGATTCGGTATCGGATTGATGGGGTGTTGCATGAGACGCCGGTGCCGGTGCAGTTGATCCGATTCCAGGCTGCGATTATTTCTCGTATTAAAGTGATGGCGAATCTGGATATTGCCGAGAAGCGTTTGCCGATGGATGGGCGGATCGGGCTACGGGTCGAGGGGCGCAACATCGATATTCGTGTTTCGACAATGCCGACGGTGTATGGGGAGAGTGTGAGCTTGCGTTTGCTGCAGAGTGGCACGCAGTTGATTACGATCGAGGATTCGGGCATGAGCCCTACCGACAGTGCAACGGTGCGGCGTTTGATTCACCGCCCGAATGGGATCATTCTGGTGACGGGCCCGACGGGCTCGGGGAAGTCGACCTCGCTGTTTGGTTATCTGCAGGAGTTGAATCGTACCGATGTACGCATTATGACGGCGGAAAATCCGATTGAGTACGAGATGTCTGGGGTGAATCAGGTGTTGGTACGTCCTGAGATCGGGTTAACGTTTGCGCGGGTGTTGCGCTCGTTTTTGCGCCAGGATCCGGATATTATCATGGTGGGGGAAATCCGGGATCTGGAGACGGCGGAGATTGCGATACAGGCTTCGTTAACGGGGCATCTGGTTTTCAGCACGCTGCATACGAATGATGCGGCGGGTGCGTTTACGCGTTTGGTGGATATGGGGGTGGAGCCCTATCTGGTGGCCTCTGCGGTAGAGGGGGTGATCGCCCAGCGTTTGGTGCGTCGTTTGTGCGCCCGTTGTCGCCAAGGGGTACCTTTGCCCGAAGCGGATGTGCTGGCAGATATCCGTTTTCCGGTAGACCTGTTGGAACGTCCGGAGGTATTCGAGGCGGCGGGGTGCGACCATTGCAGGGGGACGGGGTTTCGCGGACGCAGCGGGATCTTTGAGATTTTGCCGGTAACGGAGCCGATCGAGTCGTTGGTGACGGGGCGTCATAGTGCGGCGGAGATAAAACAGCAGGCTTTGCGTGATGGGATGTATACGTTACGGGATGATGGATGGGCGAAGGTTGCCAATGGTACCACGACCATCGAAGAGGTTCTGCGGGCCACGGAAGAGAATGAGGGCTAGGGAGAGAAGATGGCAATCTTTACGTATACGGCCCGAACAAAATCGGGCGAGAAGCAGAGCGGGGAGATAGAGGCTGCTGACAAGCGGATGGCGCTGAACCAGCTTGAACGGCAGGGTTTGCTGCCGGTTTCGGTGGTGGAGGGCGGGGGCGGTACGCGCAAGGCAGCAAGCGCCAAGCGTCGCTTCCAGCTTGTGCGCCCGGCCCACATGGGGATGCGGGAGGTGCTGGTTTTCACGACGGAACTGAGCGATCTGCTGGCATCGGGGATGACGCTGGGTAATGCGCTCAACACCTTGGCAAACCGCAAGTCGGGGCGTGGATCCGATGAGATTGTGGTGCGTTTGCGTAATGAGATTGTGCGCGGTGCCAGCCTCTCGGAGGCCTTGCAGCAATTTCCGCGTGTCTTTTCGGGGTTGTATTGCAGTATGATCCGGGCAGGCGAAGCGAGTGGTGCCCTGGATGAGGTTTTGAAGCGTCTGGTGGATCATTACGAGCGGATCCAGGATTTGAAGGAGAAGGTCGGGATGGCGTTGGTGTATCCCTTGATCGTGATTTTGATGGGGGCCATCACGCTGGTGTTTTCGATGGTCAGTGTTGTGCCGCGTTTCCAGACCATCTTCGAGCAACTGGGACAAGCCTTGCCGCTGCCCACGCGCATTCTGATTGGGTCGAGTGAGTTTCTGACACGCTACGGCTTGCTGCTGCTTGCGTTGCTAGGGGTGCTGGGTGTGCTTGCGCAGCGGGCGGTCAAGACGGTGAAGGGCCAGTTGTGGTGGCATGGAACCCTGCTGAAGATGCCGTTGGTACGGGGCGTGGTTGCCAGTGGCGTCTATGCCAATTTTGCGCGCACCTTTGCGGTACTGCTCAAAAACGGGGTCTCCGTGCTGCAAGCACTGGAGATTGTGGAGCGCACGGTGGGGAATGCGGTGATTGCGCGGGAGCTACACAAGGCACGGGAGCGGGTTACGGATGGTACTTCGATATCTGGACCGTTGGCGGCTGGTAAGGTGTTGCCGCCGATGCTTACGGATATGCTTTCGATCGGGGAGCAGACCGGCGACATGCCGTCGGCCTTAACGCATATTGCGCGACGCTATGAAAATGAGTTGGATCGCAATGTAAAGATTTTCACGACGGCGCTGGAACCGATCCTGATTGTAGGGGTGGCATTGGCGGTGGGGTTTGTTGCCGTGAGTATCTTGATGGCCGTTTTCAGTTTGACGAATGGTATGGGAGTATAAGGGGAAGCATGAACGAGAAAACCAGAACGCACAGCATCAATATGATTATCGCGTTGTTGTCGGTCCTTGTGATTACCGCGATTTGTTTTGTGTTACGCGAAGCCCAGCAGGTGATTCTGCCTTTGATTATTGCGTGGCTGCTGTCGTACATCCTAGGGCCTGTCGTGACATTCATGACCCGTCGCCGGATCCCGACGGGATTGGCCGTGACGATGGTGCTGTTGTTGCTGATGGGGGTGGGATATTTGGGGGGGATGTTTGTGATTGCGCGGGTGCAAATCTTTTGGATGGCCTTTCCTGCCTATCAGGATCGTGTGATGACATTATTGCGTGAAGCCACGGCAACGTGGGATATGGAGTTTGATCCTCTGGTGGGGATTGACTGGGGGGGCAAGCTGGCCGGTTTCATGGCGGGGGCGGGGCGTTGGGCAATCTCGTTCTCGATGCAATTGACGATGGTTATTATTTATCTGATCTTTCTTTTGCTGGGGAAGCCGTTTTTTAATTCGAAGCTGGACGCGGCGTTCAGTGCCCGGCAAGCGAAACGCATTGGCAGTGTTCTGGGGGCGATTTCCTCGCAGATCGGGGTGTATCTCTCCTTGCAGTTGTTGATCAGTGCCTTAACGGGTTTTTTTGTATGGCTGGCGCTCGCTTGGATGCAGGTTGATTTTGCGGTTACCTGGGGGGTATTGGCATTTTTGCTGAATTTTATTCCGACAGTGGGCTCGATTGTGGCATCAATTCCACCGTTATTGATTGCCTTTGTGCAGTTTGAATCGCTGTGGCCGCTGCTGGGGGTTGGTCTGCTGCTATTGGTGATTCAGATGACGTTCGGGAATTTTATTTCGCCGAAGCTTTTGGGAGAGCGCTTGAATTTGAGTCCGGTCGTGGTGTTGCTTTCGTTGGTGTTCTGGGGGTGGTTGCTCGGCATTGTGGGGGCCTTGCTTTCGGTGCCGATTGCTTCGTCGATCAAGATTGTGTGCGAGAATTTTGCACCATTGCGTCCGATCAGTATCATGATGGGGTCTGGACGGATTTATCAGCGCCATCCGAGTTAAAGGGGGAGCGCCGTGTCAAGGCTGGCGGGAGAACCAGGGGTGTTGTGCGAGATCCAAGGTATCACGCAAGATCTTGAGCCATTCTGCCAGCACGATCCAGGGGGCGCGGTTTTCCCAATGGTGCAGTACGGGGATCACGGAGATTTGGATCGATGCCCCGGTGTACTGTTGTAAGCGCGCCAAGCTGCGTCGGGCGTGGAAGCCGCAGGTTACGATGGCAATGCCCTGCATGTTCGGGGCGTTGCGCAGCGTTTTGGCCAGGGCTTGCATTTCCCCATCGGTATTGGTGAAGCTGCCTGGTGCGATTTGTACCCTGTGGTTGCCGGGGATTTTGGTGGCGTGTTCATATGCCCATTCTGCGCGGGTAAGATTGCGCTGGTGCTTGCGCGACCAGAGACTGTTCTGGGTATCGTTTCCGATCCAGATGCCGATAGGCGGTGTGTCGTGCTGTTGGAGCCATTGCTCCATGGCCTGCAAGCGGCGCTGTTGTGCTCGCGCACCACACACGAGGTAGACGATATCGATGGTGCCAGTATCGGTTGCACGATGGCTGCGCATCTGGAGCTGTGTCGCGGCAGGGCCAGTGAGTACGAGTAGGGCTAGTGTTGCCGGCAAAAGCATGACGGCTATGCGGTGGTATCGATTTTTTGTGCGGTATTTCATGTGGGTGTGTTTTTGCATGGTGTGCGTGGGGTTCGGTGCCATGTGCCGGTCAGGTTGCCGCGGCAGAAACGCACGAATCCCGCCAGCATGGCCATTTGCATCGTGGTGAAGTGATGGATGCCAGCGATCAGTCGGCGGAGCTTGCTGGCGGGGTGTTGCGGCAAACAAAGGTGCAGCAGCACGAGTGCAAGCAGCGCAGCGGAGAGAATGAGCATCCCTGCGGGCGCTGCCATACGCCCCGGGTGATTGGCGGGCGTCGT
>SLBU01000140.1 GCA_007126175.1 Kiritimatiellia bacterium | reverse complement strand
CGATCTTGTCATTGCGCCAAAGAACGAGAGGCTGTCCTCGTCGGCGGTGGTCTTCTACTACATTTTTTACCGCCGCGCGCATAGCGGCGACGGCTTTTGTCGTAAGTGTGTCTTCGCGTTTCGACGTCATGGCTGCCCTCCAAGTGCAAGCAAGTGATCATAGAGTGTTTGATCCAAGATGGTTACGTTTTCAAGATCATCATGAAAAACAAGACGCGGTTCATCTGATGAATTGTCAAAAAAATGCAATGTGTCGAGGTGCGGCCTGTATAGACGGAACAGGTTGCGAAGTGTTCGGATAAACCGGCGTCTCACGGCAGTTTTGGGCACATCGTGTCCGCCATTTTCCACGCGATCCCGAACCCGCTCAATAGCCATTTCGGCGCTGGGTATCCAAAGATAGAACATGTGCACGCTGTAGCCGTTCGTCCGGAGTAGCTGGATATGCTTCAGGTAGGTCCGCCCCGAGAGTGTAGTCTCGAAGGCGAAATCCGCACGGGCAGCGATGCAATTCCCAATTTCTTCCAGCACGATCCGGCCCGCCCGTGCGAGGGCGAGATCAGGAGCAAAAGGAGAAAGACCACCGGCAATCAGGTCGGGATTGATGAAGTTGACGCAGTGCGCATAGCGCGGCAGAAACTCCCGCGCGAATGTGGTTTTACCCGCCCCGTTTGACCCCGCGATGATGTAGCACTCAGGCATTGCCGCCCCCTTCCGCCGCATTTCCTGCTTGGACCCAGTTATCGACCTGAGACACCTTGAATTTCCAGAGTCTACCGATCTTGTGTGCGGGGAGTCCACTGTTGTCAATGGCGCGATAGATATCCTATTCATGTGGCAAAAACATTGTGAATATGGCACGAAGCAGCAGAGAAAAGCAAGGCTTGAATTGCGCGCGCGGAACGACTGGGGCTCTTGATGGCGGTTCTTCCGGGCGCCATCAGTCTTTGTAGATGGAGTCGAGGCCGAGAGAGCCTTGATGGTTTTGGATCCAATCGGGTGCGGCCAGTTTGGCGATATTGTTTTGGCAGAACGCGATGGCGGCGGGCATATCGATTTGTGTTTCACGCTCTTGTTGTGCCGTTTGCAGGTAGGCCAGCTCCTTCTCGAGGTAGCGGGTTTCGCGCTGCTGGTAGTTTTGCAGGCGTTGCTGGTACCAATTGGAGGTGAGGACATTTTTGCGTGTGAAGAGTTCGCGGAAGGCGGGGTCGTCCTCTTTCATGCCATTCCAGTGGCCCTCTGCCATGATGTGGAGCAAGGCCTGCAAGGGTGGGATGCCCCCCTTGACGCTGCCGTCTGCGAGGTAGGCTTGGGCAACGCGTTGCTGGGTTTCGACGATGTTGTTGATGCCATCGGTGTATTCTTCCATTCCCTGCAATTCTGGCTGCAACATTTCTGCCGGGAAGACCAATTCGGGCGAATCGAAGATTCGACCGAGGAATCCGGTTGCAAATTTGCGTGTGATGCGGTAGCCGAGACGGCTGGCGAGGACGGTGTTGTTGTCGTGCTCGAAATCCTCGAGTTTTTCGAGGTAGCCATTTTCGATCAGGAAGGCCGGTTCGCGTTCCTGAGGTGCGAGGCGGGCCCAGATTTCGGGCATAAGGAGGCTGATGTCGTGATCGATGCGGTACTTTGAGCCGATATAGCCTGCTGCCGTGGAAAAGCCATTATAGCCAGTGAGGATGAAGGCGAGCAGGGCATTGTTGAGGTCGGTGGTAGCGACGAGGGCATTGAAGGGGCCTTTGGTGAGGGCTCCTTCCGAGCCTGCCCCCGTTGTAGAGGGGGATTTGCCGGTGAGGCTGGCCACGAAGTCCATGAAAAGTTGGGGGAGTTCCTGGTAATGGATGGGGGCATATACGGCGAGGGGGCGGATACCGGGCGCAGCGGGGTTATTGCGGCGGCCCGGCAAGACGGCATTGATGGGGTGATGCACGGGTTTGTCTGCCGGGATCTTGCGGAAGAGTCTGACGCCGACATCCGCGAGATACCCGTTAATCGGATGGATGCGTGCTGGATCCGTCTGCAAGTAGCGCGGGTTCTTGGATGGGGCTCCCTCGAAGATACGCGGTGCCGAGGAAAGTCCGAAGAATTGGCACTGTTCGTCTGCCGCCACATCCTGGAGCAGATGCTGCACGGGGGCGGTGTATTCTGAATAGGCGATTGTGTTCTCGATCGTTTCCTGGGCTTTTGCGTGTGGCAAGGGCTCGAAGTTGGAGAGAAAGGCGGGGGCGGTGGAGAGATCGAGTTCGGCCTGTTTGTCGTAGCCGCGGTGAATGGCCTCGTCCGGGCGTTGGAAGAAGCGGAATTCGCAATTGCGTACGAATTTGAGGCTGGGGTTCGGGTAGTCGGGGTTGAGGTCGCTGAGCCACTCGCGCGGGATCACCACGGAGGCGGATATATCGTCTTCCCACTGTACTTTGCGGGATGGCATGAAGTCCTGGCGCAGCTTGTGTGTCCAGCCGGTACCATCGTCGCGCAAGCCTACGCGCAGGTAGCTTGCGATGAGGGGGCGGTTCATGAATTTGAGGATATTACCGGGGGCACCATTGACGACATCGACACTGAATTTATCGCGCCAGTTGGTGCCCCAGTCCTCGTGATAAAAGCGTTTGATAAGAAAAACGAGGGCCTTGATGCGGTGGGGAATCGTTTCGAGCCACTGGTTGAATGCAGGTTTGTTTTCGGGTGAGGGCGTCAAGAGTTTGATCACGGAGCCGAGACTACGCCGGTTTGATAGAATCTTGCGGCTGACGTGACCAGGTTCCCTGGCTGATGGGTCGAGGAATCGGTCGGTGTAGTCGCCGTCGATGATGCTGGAAACTTGGTCCATATCCTTTTCATAATCGGCAATGAAGAGCGGGGTAAAATGAATGGCATCCCAGATGGATTTAGAGATTTCGGATTTGCCGCCTCCGGAGACAGTACAGGGTTTATGGCAGAGGGTGCCCTCTGCCACGGTGCCGGTTAGGTACCACACATTGGCAACCGGATGTTGCTCCATATTGACCTTGTATCCCGTGGGGTGCAGGTAGTATTTATCCGGGAGTACGCGTATGGATTGGGCGTTGCCGTTGGCATCCTGCCACGTTGCAGTCTGATCTTCCAGGCTGATTACTGCGTTTTCTGGGATGTAAATGATTTCAGGGTAGGTCTGATCAATGGCATAGCCTTCCGGCATCATTTTTGCGGTATTGCCGAGGATGCGGGGCAGATCGGCAATGGTATGTCCGTCGGAATGCAGATTGCTATCCGGGACAAAATGCATTCCCAACTTGTAGCTTGGGAATGCGAGGGCGCCGCCGGCATGTTCTTCTTCGGCCATGCCAAAGAGGTTGGCCGAGAAACTGATTTGGGTTTTCACTTCTTTTTTGGAGTATCCGAAGTAGTTATCGGCAATGAGGGTAACCATGATACCGTTTTCATCGCGGGCGGTGATTTTGAACGGGGTGCCATCGTTATATAATTCTTCGGGATTTTCCCAGCACATGCCATCGCGTTTCTGGCGTTCGGTGGCATCCTTGATGTTGGGTAGTCCCAGATCCTTTTTTTTGAGGGAGGTGAGGTGGGTTGCCAGAATCACGCATCCGGTGTGTCCGGTCCAATGGGCGGGATCGAGCGCGCTATCGTTTTCGGGCACGTATGGGTCGCCGGCATTGCCAAAGATTGATTCCACAAAATCGAGGTTAGAGACGAGGGTGCCAGGCGCGAAGAAGCGAATTTCCATATAGCGTTCGTGCATGGCACCGGGGACTTCCGGTTGGACCATGGGTTTGAGCAGCAGGCTCACAAATCGGGCAGCGGAGGGGTCGTTGGCGTACGGAATGCGGGCCAGTTCATCGGGGGGGGTCAAGGCGGCTGCGAGCATGCGTGCAAAGGCAACTTTCGGCACGGACTTCTTGTCGGCCGGTATGGGGAGGCCACCTTCCGTGACATGGAAGACGCCTTTGGTGGTGCGGCGATCGTGCTTGGGATTGTGCAGGACGCCTTGCTTGATGCGGTAGGAGTGGACGATATCGGTATGGAATTCCTGTGCATCGCGCGGCAGGGATAGTTCACGGGCGAGACCGTATTTATTGAGTACGACCGTGTTGCCGGGGAGTCGTGGTACTACGGTATCGGGGGAGCAATCAGCCAGGTATTTCTCTAAGAAGGATTGAATGCGCTGATCGATCGGGGGGAGATAATGTTCCAGGAGGCGATTTTTTTGGCGGAAGTTCGCGATGATACCGTTGGTCATATGATCGTGATCTGTGGACGCGCTGGGGGCGACGGCAATGCCATGTGTGGCGAGCTTGAAATCCAGGAACTCTTGTACTTTTTGGCGATAGGTGGGATCGGTATGCGGGGTATCGAGTCCAAATTCGAGATGTTTATGCGTTATCATGTTTTGTCCTTTATGGGTAAGACTGTTCTGTTAGAGAGAGCGATATTTGTAACGATCTATACATCAATGGTCTTGGTCATTGTTCGCTCGCGAGTCCGTCTCTTTTCTCTCTTTTCGGCATAATACGAGAACGGCGACCCAGCCTTCGCGCAGCTACGGCGGGCACGCGAGAACGGATTACGATTGGCATACATTCTGCCTTGTGCCGCCATATGACATATTTAATCCGTGTCTAGAGTTGCAAACAAGCAGCCATGGGTCAAGGACCATCCGTGGGGTGTGGGGCAGGTGCACGGGTGTGCGGTTCTCGCTTATAACTGACTGGCAGGGAGTTGGGAAAAATATCCAATATCCAACACGGAATATCCAACCGAACAAGGACTGGAAAATGGCCAATTAGGCTTAAACAACGTGTATTTAACTTGGATATTGGACATTCCGTGTTGGATATTGGATATTCAAACACCGAGCACGATGCGCGCGGAATCACTTATCGCGCTGCCCATAAACT
>SLBU01000003.1 GCA_007126175.1 Kiritimatiellia bacterium | reverse complement strand
TGTCCAGTACCACCGTACCACTCATGCCCGTAGCTTCATCGACTTCTTTCTTCACCGAGACATTCTCGACAAAGTCATGGAAGCGAATCACACCAGGCTGCTCGGCCAGAATCGGTACACTGTACGGATCCCATTTCGCCAGACACACGCCCTTCTTGACCGTGTCGCCGTCACTCACCTGCAACACGGTACCCATCGCCAGGGTATAACGTTCCTGTTCGTGCCCGGAAGCATCATGCATACTGATTGCGCCATTCTTGTTCAACACAACCAGATCACCTTCCGAATTCTGTACCACGCGCAATTCATGGTAGCGCACCGTACCCTTGTTCTTCGCGTTGACTTCCGGCTGTTTAAACACGGAACTGGCCGTACCACCAATATGGAACGTACGCATCGTCAACTGCGTGCCGGGCTCCCCGATCGATTGCGCGGCAATGATGCCCACCGCCGTGCCAATCTCGGCCGAGCGGCCAGTCGCAAGATCCCGCCCATAACAGGACGCACACAACCCCACACGACTCTCGCAGGTAAGAACACTACGAATGCGCACCCGGTCAATGCCACTTTCCTTGATTGCCACGGCCTTGCCCTCGTCAATCTCCTCATTCGCGGTAACAAGCAATTTGCCAGTCAAGGGGTGCAACACGTCATTGAGTGCCGTGCGCCCGATCAAGCGCTTATCAATGCCCACCAGATCCTCGTCGCCCTCGGATATGGCCATCACATCAATACCGTTTACGGTACCGCAATCCGGCTCCATAATAATCACGTCCTGCGATACATCCACAAGTTTGCGCGTCAAATATCCGGCATCCGCCGTCTTCAATGCCGTATCCGCCAAACCTTTACGAGCACCGTGCGTACTGATGAAATACTCCAGCACGCTCAACCCTTCACGAAAATTCGCCGTGATCGGGCGTTCAATAATTTCCCCCGAGGGCTTGGCCATCAGACCACGCATACCCGCAAGCTGGCGGATCTGCTGGCGACTACCACGCGCCTTGGAGTCCACCATCATATACACAGGATTAATCTCTTCGCTACCCGTATTCTCCTCGATCGAGGTATACATCGCGTTGGAAATCTCCTCTGTGGCATGCGTCCAGATATCAACAATCTTGTTGTACCGTTCCCCATCCGTAATGACACCTTGGCGATACTGATCACGCACCTGCTTCACGGCATCGCGTGCGTCCTGCAGAATCTGCGACTTCTCGGGTGGAATAATCATATCCACCATGCCAACGGAAACACCGGCCAGTGTCGCTTGCTCAAAACCAGTCTTTTTCAAGCGATCCAGCGCCGTAACCGTCGCCGCATGACCAGCACGCTTGTGACAATGCCAGATCAGGTCGCCGAGTACGCTCTTATTCACAGTCTGATTGATGAAGCCCATCTCCCGCGGCCAGACCTCGTTGAAAAATACGCGACCTACCGTCGTCACAATCACACGCGCCTTGGGATCGCCAAAGGCCGTATCCCGATCAAGATCAGGATTCCGCAAACGGATACGTTGATGAATGTTGAAGGCACCCTCGCCATGCGCCAGATGCACCTCTTCCGTATCCGCAAAGATCGGTAACCGCTCAGGCATATCCGAAGCCGCACCATTCAGGTCCGCCTTCATACGATCGGCCTGTGAAAGCGCCGTCATATAATACACCCCCAGCGCAATATCCTGCGTCGGCGTCATCACCGATTGCCCGCTCGATGGCGAAAAGATATTATTGGACGCCAGCATGAGCAAACGCGATTCCAACTGCGCTTCCACCGAAAGTGGCACATGTACCGCCATCTGATCGCCATCAAAGTCCGCATTGAACGCCGTACAAACCAACGGGTGTAGCTGGATCGCCTCCCCTTCCACCAGCACCGGCTCAAAAGACTGGATACTCAAACGGTGCAACGTCGGCGCACGGTTCAGCATCACCGTCTTGTCGCTCGTTACTTCTTCCAGTATATCCCAGACATCATCGGTCTGTTTTTCGATGAGCTTCTTGGCACTGCGCACCGTATGCACGACGCCCATCTCCTTCAATCGGCGAATAATGAATGGCTCAAACAAGGTCAGTGCCATCTTTTTGGGAAGACCGCACTGGCTCAATTTGAGCTCCGGCCCTACCACAATCACCGAACGGCCAGAATAATCGACACGTTTGCCTAGCAGGTTCTGGCGAAAACGCCCGCCCTTGCCGCGCAGCATGTCGCTCAACGACTTCAACGGGCGATTCCCCGCACCCGTTACCGCCCGGCCATGACGGCCATTATCGAAAACCGCATCCACGGCCTCCTGCAGCATACGCTTCTCATTACGGATAATTACGTCCGGTGTCTTCAACTGCTGCAAATTCTTCAACCGGTTATTGCGGTTGATCACGCGCCGATAGAGGTCATTCAAATCAGATGTCGCAAAACGCCCCCCCTCCAAAGGCACCAGCGGACGCAGGTCCGGCGGAATCACGGGCAGTACATCGAGTATCATCCACTCCGGACGCGTGTTGCTCGTACGAAACCCCTCCGTCACCTTCATACGCTTCGAAAGCTTCTTGCGCGTCTGCTTGCTCTTCGTCTTCTGGATCTGCTCCTCGAGCTCTTCGAGCAAGGCCTGCAAGTCGACCTTCACCAGCAAATCGCGAATGCCCTCGGCACCCATCTTCGCCGAGAAATCATCACCATACTTCTCGCGGGCCTCACGATAATCCGCCTCACTCAAGAGTTGGCGCTCCTTGAGCGGCGTTTCGCCTGGATCCGTAACCACGTAGTCCTCGTAATAGAGAATGCGTTCCAACGAACTGGCGGTCATATCCAGCATCAAGCCAATCCGACTCGGCGTGCACTTGAAAAACCAGATATGCGAAACCGGCACGGCCAACTCAATGTGCCCCATGCGCTCGCGTCGTACACGCGAGAGCGTAACCTCCACACCACAACGGTCACAAATCACACCCTTGTGCTTGATCCGCTTGTATTTACCACAACTACACTCCCAGTCCTTGGTCGGACCAAATATCTTCTCGCAAAACAACCCGCCGCGTTCCGGCTTATACGTCCGGTAGTTGATCGTCTCGGGATTCTTGACCTCACCGCGACTCCACGCACGAATGGTCTCTGGATCGGCTAGCGTGATGCCAACCGAATCAAAAGATCCAAAATCGTTGAGATAGCTCGTTTCTTTTCCGTAAATTGGATTCAATTTCGTTCCTCCCGGCTGCATGCGCTTATAGTAAACGGGTTCGCTTTTCGCCCTCGACTTTTACGTCGAGGCACAAGCCCCGCAATTCATTGATCAAAACACTGAAAGATTCCGGCATGCCGGCATCCAGGGAATTGGTCCCCTTCACAATGGACTCGTAGATGCGCGTGCGGCCACTCACATCATCGCTCTTTACCGTCAAGAGTTCCTGCAGGGCATATGCCACACCATAAGCCTCAAGGGCCCAGACTTCCATTTCTCCCAGGCGCTGGCCTCCATACTGCGCCTTGCCACCCAGCGGTTGCTGCGTAACGAGCGAATACGGGCCGACCGCACGAGCATGAATCTTATCCGTCACCAAGTGGTGCAGTTTGAGAATGTAGATCTGGCCCACCACGACACGCTGATCAAAGCGTTCCCCCGTGCGGCCATCATACAATATGCTCTTGCCATCATCCGGTAAACCGGCCTTGGCCAGCAACGCATCAATGTCTTTCTCGGGAATACCATCGAACACTGGCGTCGCCGCGTGTAGACCGAGCACCTTGCAGGCTGCCCCCAGATGCGTTTCGAAAACCTGGCCCAAGTTCATGCGCGAGGGCACCCCCAATGGGTTGAGCACCACATCCACAGGTGTTCCATCGGGCAGGAACGGCATATCCGCATCCGGCACAATGCGCGCAACCACACCCTTGTTACCATGGCGACCGGCCAATTTGTCCCCAACCGACAACTTCTTCTTTGCCGCAATGTAAACCTTCACCTGCTTGATGATCCCGGAATCAAGATCATCACCACTTTCCAGACGCTCAATCGAAGTCTCAAACTCCTCGTCCAGATCCGCAAAACGCGGCTTGTACTCGCTAATGATGTCATCAATCTTGATCTGGATCGGACTGCTCTCGATACGGATATGATCACTCACCGCAGACAACTTGCGCAGCAACGTCTTGGTGATCTTCCGGTTTGCCGGAATGATCACCTCATCAGCTTCAACATCCACAACATCCAACGGGATTTTCTCGCCGAGGAGAATGTTACTCAATGCCTCCGTCAAATCGTTCTGCAACTCCTGCCGCTTCGCCTTGTGCTCCTCTTCCACCGTCTTGCGCTGGCGTTTACGCTGCGCAGGGGATGAGTCGCTATTCTTAACCTCTTTGTGCGCCGTCACCTTCACGTCCATGACAATCCCATAGGTGCCACTCGGAACCGTCAGGGACGTATCGCGCACTTCGGCCGCTTTCTCCCCGAAAATCGCTCGTAACAGACGCTCTTCGGGGGCCAGTTCGGTCTCGCTCTTCGGGGTAATCTTGCCCACCAGAATATCGCCGGGTCGCACCTCTGCCCCCGGACGGATCACACCGTCCGGTCCCAGATTCCGTAGCGCCTCCTCCCCGACATTCGGTATGTCACGGGTAATCTCCTCCGGCCCCAGCTTGGTGTCACGCGCCCCGACTTCAAACTCCTGGATCTGGATCGAGGTAAACGCGTCTTCCCGCACCAAGCGTTGGCTGATCAGGATCGCATCCTCGAAGTTGTAACCCGACCAAGGCATGAACGCCACCTGCAGATTCTTGCCAAGTGCCAGCTCTCCTTGATCTGTTGCCGGACCATCCGCAAGCGTTTGCCCCGCTTGCACCTTCTGACCCAACGCTACGATCGGCTTCTGGTTGATGCACGTTCCCGCATTCGAACGCCGGAATTTCTGTAAGCGATATTCCTGATAGTCATCCGTTGCGGTCTTCTTCGTCGGCATGCTTCCATCAGCCGAAACAACGATGCGTTTCGCCGAAACATAGGC
>SLBU01000148.1 GCA_007126175.1 Kiritimatiellia bacterium | reverse complement strand
TGGCGTTCCCAGGGGAGCTGTTGGGCTTCGGGCCAGGCTGGAGCCTGGCGTTCCCAGGGGAGCTGTTGGGCTTCGGGCCAGGCTGGAGCCTGGCGTTCCCAGGGGAGCTGTTGGGCCCCGACTCCCTCGGGGCGCGGGGTCTAGGACGTTCGGGCCAGGCTGGAGCCTGGCGTTCCCAGGAAGGTGGATGATATGGATATGGTTGGGGTGTTGAAGCGGGTGGATATGTTTACGGGGTTGTCGGCGGTGCAGTTGGGAGCCCTAGCGAAGGTGGTGGTGGATCGCAAGGTTCCGGGGGGGGATGTACTGTTTTTGCAGGATGAACCGGCGTCCGGATTCTACATATTGTGGGAGGGAGGTTTGCAGGTGTACCGGACGGGGATGGATGGCCGGCGCCAGATTCTGCATGTGTTTGAAACGCCGGGGGATGTTTGTGGTGAGGTGGCTGTGTTCGAGGGGGGGACGTATCCTGCGGCAGCGGAGGCGGTGTGCGCATCCCGTGTGCTGTATGTGCCGCGTGATGCTTTTCTGCGGGTAACGCGGGCGGAACCGGATATCTTGTTGGCGATGCTGGCAGTGTTGTCGCGTCGATTACGTCGGTTTGTGGGGTTGATTGATGATTTATCGCTCAAGGATGTAGGCACGCGGTTGGCGCAATATCTGGTGGCGCAGGCAAACGAAGCGGGAAGCAATCGGATTACATTACCGATTACGAAGGGGATGCTGGCGGCACACTTGGGTACGATTGCGGAGACGGTGAGCCGCACGTTGCGCAAGCTGCAGGAGCAGGGGCTCATTGCTGTGGAGGGGCGGCAGATCACGATTCGGGATCGCGATGCGCTGGAAGAGGTGGCGGAGGGCTTGCGGGGGCTGTAGTTTTTGCGAGCAGGGCGCGGATTTCGTTGCGAGCGATGAGGAGGAGGGCTAGCAGGTAGGTGGCGATGCCAATGGTGATAAGTATGGCCATGTGGGTGATTTGCCCGCCTTTGGTGGTCATGTTGATAAGGGCTGCGTCTGACAGGTAGGGGCGCGCGAGCGCCAGTGCTGCCAGCATGATGAGGGTGCAGCAGGTGATCCGGAGGGCGGTGCGACCGAGGTCTTTCACGTTAGGTAGCCCCCCTTGGCGGTATAGGATGATGGCTAGAACGCTGGTGTTGCCGGTGCTGGTGAGGACGGTGGCGGCGGCGAGACCGGCGTGCCGCCATTCGCGCGGGAGGATGACGATAAAGATGATATTCAGGCAGAGGTTCAGTGCTACGGCGGCTGCCCCGCATAGCATGGGGGTACGGCTGTCACGGCGGGCATAGAAGGCAGGGAGCAGCATTTTGTAGATGGCAAAGACGACGAGTCCGGGGGCATATGCCATCAGGGCGCGACTGGTCAGGCGGGTGGAGTTGGCATCGAATGCGCCTTGTTCGTAGATGAGTTGGATGATGGGGGTTGCGAGGTAGGCTAGTGCAGCAGCGGCTGGCAGCATGATGACGAGGATGGCCGTGATCGCCTGGCGCAGGGTTTTGTGCATGGTTTCAGGGTCGGCAACGGCGAGGCGCGAAAGTTCAGGCAGCAGGACGGTGCCGAGGGCGGTGGCAAAGAGACCGAGCGGAAGGTAGGCGAGTCGTTCAGCAAAGACGAGGGCGGCGGGGGCCCAGGTACCGATCCAGAGGGCCAGCATACCATCGACAAGGGTGTTGATATCGCGGATGCCCATGGCCAGCGCGGCCGGCAGGAATATGTTGAACATGTGCTTGAGTTGGGGATCTTTCCATTGGGTCGATAGGATGGGGCGAATGGCTCGCCGTGTGAGCGGTGCGGCTTGGCAGATAAGCTGCAGCAGACCGGAAAAGACGACGGCCCAGGCGAGGGCAGCGATGCGCCGATCCGGAGATTCTGGCATGCGTGGGATGATGAAAACCAGGGTTGCGATCCAGACAAGATTCATGAGCATGGGGGTCGCGGCGGGCAGTGCAAATTTTCCGATGCTATTCAGGATACCCATGCAGGCGGCTGCCAGGCAGAGAAAAATCAGGTAGGGGAAGAGGACGGCAAGTAGGCGCAGTACGGTTTCGGGGCGGCTTCCGTAGGTCATCCAGGGGCGTGCGAGTTGTATGGCAAGCAGGGTGATGGCGGTGATGGTGCATAAGATAGCGGCGAGGAGCGTGAGGACTTTGCCCGCAAAGGCATTGGCACTGGCGTTGCCCTCACGCGTGCGGGTTTGGGTATAGATGGGAATGAAGGCCTGCGACAAGGCTCCTTCTCCAAAAATGGCACGGAAGAGGTTGGGGATACGAAAGGCAAGATCGAAGGCCGACTTTACCAGAGTGGTGCCGAAAAAGGTGGCCATGAGGATTTCGCGCACAAGGCCAAGAATCCGGCTCAGGGCAGTGAATCCTCCAACGGTGACGGCGTTACGCAGAAATTTCATAACGGCGATCGGCTTTCATGCATACGTTCGAGTAGGGCGTTGGCGGCGTCTTCGGGAGGGATGGAGGCGAGGATGCGTTCGGCTTCCAGATTGTTGCGGGCGATTTTGCGTGCGCCTTGGATGCCGTGGGGCTGTAAGCAGCGGGCGTTGGGGCCAATGGGACCGGTTTTGGCGGGGTCGGTGAGGCCAAACATGGCAACCACGGGTGTGCCCACGGCGGCTGCCAGATGCATGCCGCCGCTATCGTTGGAAAGTACACCGGTGCAGGCGCGTAAGGTTGCTGCGAGCGTGGGTAGCGTTGTGCTGCCCGCCAGGCAGATGGCGTGTGGGGAGAGTGCCTGTGCCACTTCCTGGCAGAGGGGCGCTTCGGCGGGCGTCCCCATGACGACAAAATGGCATTCGTGCGAGTGCTGTATGTGTTGCGCCGCTGCAATAAAGTGTTTGGTTGGCCAGCGTTTGGCGGGGCCTCTTGCTGCGCCGGGGAGAATGCCGACGATGGGTTTGGATAGCCGCGACATTTCAGCAGGAGGATCTGGAAGCTGCAATTCCGGCAATGGGAGGGGATCTGTGAGGGGTACGCCCAGAATGCGGGCGAACTCGTACTGTTGGTGCTCGGTTGCCGGCGCATCGGGAATCACTTTGGTAAGAAGCCAGGCGCGGCTGTGTCCGGAAAATCCGATCCGGTTGGGGATGTTTGCGATAAGCGGCGGGAGGGTGGCGCGCCAGGAATTCGGGAAAATGTAGGCGGTTTCGTAGGGTAGGTTGCGCAGCGTGCGTCCTGTGCGCAGAGGGCCCAGGTTTCCGGGCGAGAGCTTTGCGATGTTGTCGATGGCCGCGTGGCATTGCCAGAGTGGGGCAAGGGGAGGTTTCACCAGGATTGTGAGTGTATGGTTGGGGTGCAGGTTTTTCCAGGCCTGGATTGCAGGCATGGACATGCAACTATCGCCGAGCCAATTTACGCCACAGATGAGCGTATGTGGTTTGTCGCCTTTCATATGGCCGTAGCCTCCACCGGTTTTTGCGGTTGTCGGAAGCAGATGCGCTCGATCCATTGTTGAAAATTGTCTTCGCCGGTGAGAATTTCAATATCGACGCGAAGAAAAAGAATGGGCACATCGCAGCGCGACAGTCGCGGGAAGCGCACGGCATCTTTTTCGGTGGTAATAATGGCATCGGCCCCGGCCTTGGCAGCGGCGTTGATAATATCGAGCATTTCTTGTTGGCGATAGCGGTGGTGATCGGCAAATCGGAAGCGTTCGAGCAGGGTTGCCCCGAATGCTTCGATTGATTTTTCAAAGCCGTCGGGGGCCGCGATGCCGGACAGGGCAGCGACCTTGCGTCCTTGGAGAAAGGAGAGATCCGCCTGTTCCGCGGTAATGACATTTTTGAGGTAACGTGGGCAATGGCGGCACTCGAGGATTTCGGCATGTTGGTTGTATTTGCGAATCTGCTCGATGATTGGGGCTGAACGCAGGCCATCTGACTTGGTGATGAAGATAAAGTCGGCGCGTCGGATGTTTTTGACGGGTTCGCGCAGAATACCGCGGGGGAGGACATTTTCGTTTCCGAATGGGTTGGTCATGTCGACAAGCACGATCTGCACGCGGGGCTTGAGCGAAAGGTACTGGAAGCCATCGTCAAGAATCAAGGTGTCGCAGTTGAGGCGGTTGATGGCGTAGCGCCCACTTTTGACACGGTCGCGATCGACGAGAACGGCCACATTGGGGAGGTTGCTGGCGAGCATGTAGGGTTCGTCCCCGCTCATGTAGGAGTCGAGCAGCAGTTCGCTGCCGTTGGAGACGACCCGCGGCGGCTCGCGTTTCTCCGCCAGCGTCAGTGTGTTGGTTAAGCGCTTCAAGGGAGGCGGTTTGGATTTTTTGTAGCCGCGGCTCAGGATCGCTACGCGCCGGCCTGCGCGTTCCAGTTCGCGTGCAAAAATTTCGACGACGGGGGTTTTGCCGGTACCTCCGACGGTCAGGTTTCCGACGCTGATCACCTGGCATCCGAGGGTATGGTGGCGCATGATGCCATGGGTGTAGCACCACAGGCGGAGCTGTATGATCGAACGATAGAGGCGGGAAAGGGCCTTGAGAAACAGGAGCAGCCAACGGGTGAGGCGTCCATGGCCTTGGTCGGCCCCCTTGCGTTCAATTAACGCTACCAGGCGTTTTTCGACTTGTTCCAATCGGTTTCGTTTCATGTTGCATATGTCCTAGGAAAACGGTTTGTGGGTGCGGCGCTGTGGTTGCAAATGCCGAGCGTTTTTACGTTAGTTTTGCAGCGCGGGAATAGCAAGAGGATTCAAGGCAGCTCTTCTCATTATGGGTGCTGCCGCCTGAAGGCGGGAAACTGGGAAATTAAGATGCATTTGCCCTGTAAAAACAGTTGCTTTGTTGGAGTTTCTATTATAAATAGTGCGTTGATGTCAAACGGTTTGGCAGCACATAACGAGAAGGAGACAACATGGCAAAAGCGACCCCGAAGACCAAGGCTCAGATCATCGCACAGATTGCGGAAGATGCGCAGATCAGCAAGAAGCAGGCAACCGAGGCGTTGGCCTCGCTGGTAGATATGGCGTACAAAG
>SLBU01000002.1 GCA_007126175.1 Kiritimatiellia bacterium | reverse complement strand
GCTCCCGGATAAAGGCACATGCGGCATACAATTCCTCCAGGGGTACGACCTCCTCGTGGGCGGCGACCTGGAACACGGAGTCGGCACTGGTGTAGGCAATCCAGGCTCCGGTTTGCATGTGTTCGGCACCAAGTTCGTCAATGATTGCCGTGCCGCTGGCGGCCTTGTTGCCGATGATCTTGCGTCCGGTATGCTGTTCGATGGTCTGGACGAGATCCTGCGGGAAGGAAGGAGGACCGGCCGGGAAAAGTGCCAGCCCCTGGGGCAATGCCAAGCCGGCGATTTCCCAGTGCCCGGTGGTGGTGTCCTTGCCGACGGAGCGTTCCCGCATGGCACCGTAGGCGGCAGTTGGAGTGGCGGTGGGATCGACGCCCACGATGGGCTTCTGGTCGGAGAGAGGCGGAATGTTGCCGAGCCCCATCGCTTGCAGGGTCGGCAGCGCGAGGCCGCCAGCATGTTGTGCGGTATGTGCCAGCGTACTGGCACCCGTGTCGCCATATTCCTGGGCATCGGGTGCGGCCCCGATGCCAACCGAGTCTAGTACGATCAAATATGCTTTCATCATGTTGCTATTGTAGGATGCCGCACCGCTACAGAAAAGCATCAATTTTCTTGCGTGTAGGTGGGGGGAAGAAGGGTGAATGTGCGTTTGGTTAGGTGGGTATGCAGGCTGGTGGTGCCATTGCGCTGAAAATGGCCTGTGACGGCTCCATCGATGCCGGTCTGGATCCATAGCATGCCTTGCTCCTGGCGTTCTTGTAACCAGGCTGCTTGCGTATTGTTCCAGGCAATGGGCGCTTCGCCCGCTATAATCAATAGATCTGGATTGAGTTGTTCAACGGCCTCGCGCAGCCAACGAAAGTAGGCGGCGCGCGCGCTGATATCCGATACGACGAGAACCTGGCACTCTGGCTTATCGGCAATGGCAACAGCCAATGCTTCGGGCATGGTGTCGCTGATGATGATCCATGATAGGCCATGCATATGGGCCTGCAGGATGGGGGTTCTGGCACTGGTCAGGAAGCGGGGAATGGTACCGTCAAATGTGGGTAGTGGCCGGATCTGTATGTTTTTCCAAGCCGGTTGGATGGGCGAGGCAAGTAGCGCGAGTTCACGCGGATTGCTGTGCGCGTGGTGCGCATGTTGCAAGGCCTCGAATGCGGTGTTGTAGTTGACGGCCCAAGGGACGCCTTCGGCGGCCGTGCGCATGAGATAGGCATCGCCTAACGCTTCGGTAAAACTTTGGTTTTTTTCAGGGTGCACGGCGAGCATCGCGCGCTGGATTGGCATCACCGTGGCGAGTGCGGTCGTCCCTTCGATGCCGGCACGCGGATCGGGGGATGGCAGATAGACCTGCCCAACGGTAACGGAACCTTTGGCCCGCAGGTGATCAAAGAGCATGCTGGCCCCTTCAAAGCTGCTGCCGGCATGGATGAGGTCGGCTCGGTGCCCTCCATGAATCGTGATGATCGGGTAGCGGCTGGAGGCCAGAATTTGCAGGTGGGTGGCTTTGGGCAAGCCGCGCGGAAGCAGGAGAAAGGGCAGGGCAATGAGGAGCAGGGCTGCGGTACTGCTGGCAATCGTGAGTGGGCGCATGGCACGTCGGGAGAATTGGGTGCGCCGATAGAGTTGATCCAGGATGGCATGGCGATTCTGTTCAGCGATGAGGATGGCGGCCACGAAAAGATAGTATAGGCCCAATTGCAACACCGATGGCTGCGGCGTGGCAGGAAAAGGGAATAGGGTGGCTCCCGTAAATGCGATCAAAAGAAAGAATTCGCCGACGAGCGCGGTGGCGGCACCGAAGGGCAGTGCGAGTAGTGAGCCGATGACGGGGATCATGCCGACCAAGCCAAGCAGCATCCCCAATTGCACCAGGATGCCGACGGTGGGGATGGCCACGAGGTTGACAAGAATGCCGGCAACCGGAAAACGGCCGAAGAACCAGGCCGACAGGGGGAGCATCATGCCAATCTGGATGGCCAGTTGGGCCGCAATGAACATGCGCAGTAGCGGGTGGACGCGGGCAAACCCCGTATTCCACATACGCGGCATGGCGTTATTGAGGCGGGAGCCGACCATCGTCAGTATCCACAGGATGCCCGTCAGTGCGAGCAGGTTGGCGGGGCGTGTGAGCCAATAGAACCGCCATCCGCCGATCGCGATCAAGGCTGCGAACCATAGTAAAAACAACAGAGCCGAGAAGCCACGCAGGGTACACAGAAAACGATCGAAGGGGGGGGCCAGCACAATCAGGGAAAGGACGGCGCCATAGGAAAGCAAGAAGCTGGGTGCAAATAACAGCAGAGGGTTGTTGAGGAGAATTACGAACGCCGAGGCCGAGAGTCCAATTGCGGTGGCCGTTCGCAGATTGCAGCGGAAGTAGGCGATTGTGAATAAAATCACGCTGTTCATGACGACGGCCCGAACACTCGATGGGCGCGCCCCCGTGAGGAGGGCAAAGAGAATGAGAAAGAAAATGAGAGGTGGGACGAAAATGCGCGGGGAGGCCCCCGTCATGCGGAAGAGGGCGAACAAGAGCACGGCGATGACGCTGACGTGCAGCCCGGAGACCGCCAGTACGTGTCCGACGCCGGCATGCCGGAACATTTCGGCGATATCGTGTCCACGATAGTCAATGCGTTCCACCGATCGACGGGCCCCCAAAGTGGCCGCTGCGGCAATGCGGCTAGCGGGCGCGCGTACGCTGCGCTTGAAGGTTTCGAGAAAGTCGGTCTTGGCCCGCAGCGCAAGTGCCGTGAGGGGATTGCCACGTTTCTCTTCGAGCAGTTGTACGTGGGCAATATGCGCGCGCATTCTGGTTTCAATGCCGTTTTGTCGCAAGAAGGCAGCATAATCGAAGGCGTGCGGGTTGCGTGGTGGTTCACTGGGTTGATAGGTGGCTGTGACTTCGATTTCATTTCCATAGGCTGCGGGCATTGCCAGGCGGTATAGGCGGTCGAGTGTTTCGGGTCGATTGGAGCGGTAGGCAAACACGCGAACCAGTACGTTTCCATGCTGCACGGGGGTCCAATCATCGGCCTCGGCATTTGCAAGCCGGAGTTTGCGCACGCGCAAGGTGATGTCTACTTGTCCGCGCCCGCGCCATTCGGGCTCGGTGGCGATGGTCCCTCGGAGGGTGAGTCGCTCCCCGCCCTCGAAGGTAGCCAGGCGCACCCGCAGGGCCATCGGGTGGGCTGGTTCGCGTACCTGTTGCGTGCGGTGGTAGCCCATGGGCAGAGAGACGGCGAGTGCTGCCAGAAAAACGATGGAGCGGGGCCATTCTACCCAACGCCGTTCGGCGAGCCAGCCGGCTGCCAGCAGGGCGATGCCCGTTGCAAAGAGTATTGCCAGCAAGGCAAATGGCAGGATGACGGCGGTGTGTGCGGCCAGTACGATGCCGGCTACGAGCCCGGCTGCAATACCCGTGAAACGATATGCAGTCATAGGGGCTCCCTGGTTGGAATGTCTTCCGGGGTATCGTCATCGGTGATGTCGATTTGTGGCAGGAAGTCTTCATTGCTTGCGCGAACATTGGCAGGACGGAAAGGGGGGGCAAAGAGGATGAGTCCCAGGCCGATGAGAAAGGATGCTGCCACGATCCAGATCAGTTTTTGGCTGCCGCTGGTCCAGCGAGCCCGGCCGGAGCGGGAAAGGTTGTGGACGCTGGCAACGGGGTAACCGGCTTCGGAAAGGCGTGCGCCCAGATAGCGCGCGAAGCTGACGAAATTCGCATCTGAAATATGGCCTAGAAGGCGTTGCGGAAAGCGGGGGTTAGCGTCGGGACGGCAAACGGCGGCACCCGCATGGCCGCCATCAGTCTCGGTTCCGATGCGGGGCATGATGCTGCCTAGGTTCAGGGTGGTGTCAGCATGATCGAGGCGTCGTGCCACCATGAGGGAGGAACCGAAGCAATAGAACGCGTACTGTGCATCGGGAAAGGCGCGTGACAAGAATTCGATGGCCTTGCCGGTGGGTAGTTTGGGCATGCCCGGCTCGGCATGAACCGCCTTGGCGCAAATGATCCGGGGGCCTCCATTTTCCAGCCGTAGCATGACGGCATTTTCGAGAATATGTTCGGCAGTACTATCGAGCGTACTGCGCCAAAGCGCCGGCAGGGCAGCCCACCCGCGGCGTTGCAGACGATCCATCGCATCATCGCCGTCCATGGACGCGAGCAGGATTTGGGCAAGTTCCACTTTACAAATACCGCCTTTGATGAGATCGGTCAGTCGTATTCCCAGCGTTGTCCGGTTGGTGACAAAATCCTCGCCATGCGCGGCTTGCCGTAAGCGCCTGGCACCCTCTGTTTCGGCTGGGCTACCGGACACACAGCTTTCAAATACCATGTCGGCGGCACATTTGAGATCTTCTGCGGCGCTTTCATCGCCTTGTCTCGGTCCGGATAGCCAGAGGGTACCGAGTTTGCCGTCGGTGACAAGCTGCTTGAGTGCCGTTTCCCGCCTTGGGTCATAGGGGTGGTGATCTTCAAAGCGTGCCGTGTAGATCCCCTGTGTATGCAGATCCGCAATGTCCTGTTCCAAGGCTGGGAAGGCGGCGACAGGTAAGTCGGCCAAAAACAGTTCTGCCGGAGCGAATGGGCGCAAGGCCTGGAGGGATTCGTGATAATTGACGAATACAAACCGGTATTCATGCCCATACCGGAATGGTTGATTTTGGGCGCGCGCTTTCTGGCGCAAGGATGTGGCATATAAGACGGCACTGGCAACCGTGTCGAGATCCCCGCCGGTCTCATGCATTTCGCGCAGGGCCTCCAGGAGAGGAACCGGGCTGCCCGAAAACCCTTTTTCGGAGGCTACCGTATCCAGCATCTGTCGGATTGTGGACTCGTCTCGTGTGCCGGCATGCTTTGCTGCAATCGTCTGCAAGTGCTGGAGAATATCCAGAAGGGGCCGTAATTCTGCCTCGGCTTCGCTAGCGAGCTGGGATGCGCGGGTTTTGCGTGCCGCCGGCGCAAAGGGTATGCCTAGGTGCGGGAAGTCGCGGCGAAGACGATCTTCTG
>SLBU01000010.1 GCA_007126175.1 Kiritimatiellia bacterium | reverse complement strand
CGGGGGGGAGTGGTAGCCCGCTGGAGCCTGTCCGACGGAGCCTTGGCGTAGGCGGGCCGAAAGCGCGGCTTGGGCGTGGGGTGTACATGAGGTGCCATGAAAAGTCCTTCCGCTGATTATGTGCTGATAATGCGCGGCTCACGGGCGGGCCAGGCTGGAGCCTGGCGTTCCCAGGGATAGCACGGCCCACTGTCCCATTCGGCGTTACCCGACGCGCACGCCGAGATAGTCGCCGACGGCCTTGGCGGCATTTTTGCCGTCCTGCATGGCGCGCACAACGAGTGATGGGCCATCGGTCATATCGCCAGCCACGAAGATGCCTTCTGCGGATGTGGCATTGCCAGCATGGCGGTTGATGAAACCACGTCCATTCAAGGCAACGTCCATATCGTCGAGCAAGGCTTTGCATCCGGGCCCCACGAAGCCCATGGCGAGCAACACAAGGTCGGCATCCACCACAAACCCGGATCCTTCGACTTCCTCGGGCACGGGACGTGCGGCTCCCTCGGGAAAGGCCCATTTGACCTCGCAGCAGTGCAGCCGGGTGATCTTCCCATTTGCGCCTTCGAAGCGCTTGGTGTTGATGGACCAGCGCCGCTCGCAGCCTTCGAGGTGGCTGCTGGAGGTACGCATTTTGTTCGGCCATTCGGGCCAGGGCGTAGAGTCGGGGCGTGTCGCGGGCGGCTTGGGCATGATCTCGAATTGCATGACACTAAGGGCTCCCTGCCGGATAGAGGTGCCGACGCAGTCGGACCCGGTATCGCCCCCCCCGACCACCACAACATGCTTGCCTTTGGCCGAAAGCGGTTTGAGATCCGATATATCCTCGCCACCATTGCGCATGTTCTGGAGCGTGAGAAAATCCATGGCAAATTCGATGCCGTCGAGTTCGCGTCCTTCGATGGGCAGATCGCGCGGTTGGCGTGCCCCGCCAGCGAGCACGATGGCATCAAAGCGTTTGCGAATATAATCGTGCGAAATGTCGCGACCTACCTCGACGGCCGTCTCAAACACAATGCCTTCTTGCTTGAGTATGTCGACGCGGCGTTCGACGACCCACTTTTCGAGTTTGAAGTCGGGAATCCCGTAGCGCAGCATGCCACCGGGATATAGATCGCGCTCGTATACAACAACATCAATGCCGGCCTGATTCAAGCGATTGGCTGCGGCTAGTCCGGCAGGACCGGAGCCGATAACGGCGACCCGCTTGCCGACACGATGCTGCGGAATGCGGGGCTTTACGTAGCCGCGTTTGAAAGCGTTCTCGATGATGGTGAGCTCGATCTGGCGAATGGCGACCGGTTCGCGGTTGATGCCGACGACACAGGAGGCCTCGCAGGGCGCGGGGCAGATGCGGCCGGTGAATTCGGGGAAACTGCTCCCCTCTTGCAATAACGCGAGCGCTTCTTCCCATTGGCCATGATACACTTGATCATTGAATTCGGGAATGGCATTGACGACGGGGCACCCGACACTACTTGCGGCGCTCTGGCAAAAGGGGATACCACAATCCATACAGCGCGCCGCTTGATCGTTGAGCTGCTGATCGGTGAGCATCTGCTCGACCTCGCGATAATCGCTCTTGCGTTCCTCGACAGGACGATACCCCGGATCCTGACGCGGAATATCTACAAAACCTCTTTCCCTATGACGCATCGTTTTTTCCTTCTTCGATCTTTGCCTTCAGAGGACGCCCGACGCCGGACGCCCGACGCCGTGTCTCTTGTTTTTTGACTTTCGACTCTCGACTTTCGATTTCACTTACTGTTGTTCGACTTCGCGGCGCTTGGTTTTCTCATCTTCCAGGCTGAGACGGCCGAGCGCCTTCTTGTATTCCATGGGGAATACCTTAATGAAGCGGGGCACTTGCCGATCCCAATCATCCAGAATCTTCTGTCCTTTCGGGCTCCCCGTGTAGGCAACGTGCCGTTCGATTAAATCGTGCAGAATCTGGCGATCTTCTTCGGTATTGACCAATTCCAAATCTAAGGTGTCTAGATTGCAGTTATTGTCGAAGTTGCCGGATTCATCGTACACATAGGCAAAGCCACCGCTCATGCCTGCACCGAAGTTGACGCCAGTTTGACCAAGAATGACCGTGGTTCCACCGGTCATGTACTCGCAGCCATGATCGCCGACGCCTTCAACAACAAGTATGGCTCCACTATTGCGGATGGCAAAACGCTCGCCTGCTTGGCCGTTGAGGTAGGCTTCGCCACCCGTGGCCCCATAGAAGGCCACATTCCCGGCAATCATATTGGAGGCAGGATCGTAGCTGGAGCCTTTGTACGGGCGCACAATGATCTTTCCGCCGGAAAGACCTTTGCCAACATAGTCATTGGCTTCGCCTTCGAGCTTCATCGTGAGACCATGCGCAGCAAAGGCACCAAAACTTTGTCCGGCCGCCCCCTTGTAATGCAACTGGATCGTGTCGTCGGGTAAACCTTTGTGACCGAAACGACGGGCAATCTCGCTGGATACAATGGTGCCTGCCGTACGATGCACATTACGAATCGTGACTTCTGTCTGGTAGGTTTTGCCGGCATCGATGGCTTCGCAGACCGCATCTAGATACTGCAAGTCGAGGGCGGTCTCGATACCATGATCCTGCTTCTGCGTGCAGTAGCGATCTTCCAGCTTGGCATCCACATAATGCAGCACGCGCGAGAAATCCAACCCTTTGGCTTTCCAGAAGGTGATGGCCGGGTTGGTTTCGAGCAAGTCGCTGCGTCCCACCATTTCATTAAGCGTACGCAACCCCAGCGCCGCCATGATCTCGCGCAATTCCTCGGCGACCATGCGCAAGAAGTTGACGACATGCTCGGGCTTGCCGGTGTAGAGTTTACGCAGTTCGGGGTCTTGTGTGGCCACCCCGACGGGGCAGTTGTTGGTGTGGCATTTGCGCATCATGATGCAACCGCACACTACCAGGGGCGCAGTGGCAAAGCCAAACTCCTCGGCCCCCAGCAAGGCGGCGACAGCCACGTCGCGTCCGGTCTTCATCTGTCCATCGGCTTGCAGGCGAACGCGGTTGCGCAATCCATTCAGCAGGAGGGTCTGGTGTGCCTCGGCAAGCCCCAATTCCCACGGCGCGCCGGCATGCTTGAGCGAGGTGAGCGGCGATGCCCCCGTGCCACCATCATAGCCACTGACCAAAATCATGTCGGCATGGCCTTTGGCAACACCAGCGGCGACGGTTCCAACGCCAGCCTCGGACACCAGCTTGACGGATACGCGCGCATCACGGTTCGCGTTCTTCAGGTCGTACATGAGCTGGGCGATATCCTCGATCGAATAAATATCGTGGTGCGGAGGCGGGGAAATGAGCGTTACGCCGGGCGTGGAGTGCCGTACACGCGCGATTTCGGCATTTACCTTGTGCCCCGGCAACTGCCCCCCCTCGCCCGGCTTCGCCCCCTGCGAGATCTTGATTTGCAGGTCGCGCGCATTGACCAGATATTCGGCCGTGACGCCAAAGCGGCCACTGGCAATCTGTTTGATGGCACTATTGCGGCTATCCCCATTGGGCAGCGGTTTAAAGCGCTCGGCATCCTCGCCGCCTTCGCCACTGTTGCTCATGCCACCAATCCGGTTCATGGCAATGGCCAAGGTTTCGTGCGCCTCGCGGCTGATGGAACCAAAGGACATGGCACCGGTAACAAAACGCTTCATGATCTCTTCCGCCGGTTCGACCTCGGATACGGGAATCGAATTATCCGCTGTCTTGAATCGGAAGAGTCCGCGCAGGGTGCTCTGTTGTTTTTCCTGCCGATTGATGAGATCGGCATACTGGCGATACATGGCGGTGTCGTTGAGCCGGGTACTGGTTTGCAGCAAACGGATGGTATCGGGTGTCCACAAGTGGCGTTCGCCTTCCACTGTATATTGGTATTGCCCGCCATGCTGCAACAACGACGAGGATCCCTGCGGGGGATCGTAGGCTGCGGCATAGCGGGCAGCGGCCTCCTGTGCAATCTCATCCAGCCCGATTCCACCAATCTGGGAGCAGGTCCCGGTGAAGTAGCGATCGACGACATCCCTGGCAATACCAATAATCTGGAAGGTCTGCGAATTCCGGTAGCTACGCAAGGTGGAAATTCCCATTTTACTCATGGTCTTGAGCAAGCCTTTGCAGACCGCGGTGACGTAGTTCTCAATTGCCTTGGCAACACTTATTTTGGTGGATAGTTGGTCGCGCAAGGCCATATCGGCAACAATTTCGAAGGCGAGATAGGGATTGACGGCAGAAGCGCCGTACCCTAGCAGGACGGCGAAATGCATGACTTCGCGCGCTTCGCCGGTTTCGACGATGATACTGATACTGGTACGCAAGCGTTTTTCGATGAGCCAGTGATTCACAGCCGAGACAGCCAGCACGGCGGGAATGGGGGCTTGCCCGGCGGGCAAAGCCCGGTCGCTGAGAATGAGGTTACGATAGCTCCCGCGCCCCATGGCTTCGGCACGCTTGCAAAGCGTTGTGAGTGCTTCCTCGAGCGCAGCACCACCGCCCTTGGGGTCGAACCCCATCGGCAAGGTCTGCGAGGCAAAATTCTCGTCGTTGAGGTTGCGTAAGCGTTCCATATCGTCGTTGGACAACACGGGATGGCGCAGTTTGATCAGTTGGGCATGCTGGGGCACCTCGGTTAAGATCTGGTCCGTGGTTCCGAGAAAAGTCATCAGCGACATGACCAATTCCTCGCGGATCGGGTCGATAGCCGGATTCGTGACCTGCGCAAAGAGCTGCTTGAAGTACCAATACAACAATTGGGGGCGCTCGGAGAGCACCGCCAGCGGCTGATCGGACCCCATCGAGCCGACGGGCTCATGCGCCCCGGAAGCCATGACGTCGATGATGCACCGCAAATCCTCGCGGGAGTATCCGAACAAGCGTTCGCGTTCGAGCAGATGCTCCACATTCGGCAGCACCGGGCTTACCGCATTGAAAAATCCATGAATGGAAACCTGATTTTCGGCCACCCAGCGACGGTAGGGCTGCTGGCGTGCCAGCCGCATCTTGACCTCGTAGTCGCGAACCACACGCTGATCTTCCAGG
>SLBU01000144.1 GCA_007126175.1 Kiritimatiellia bacterium | reverse complement strand
TCACAATTCGTGCATCTTGTCGAGCCGGAACTCAGCAAAAAAGAACGCGCAGGGCAAGTGAGCCTCACCCTGCGCGTCATTGGTTACAAGCTTTACTTGCTAGTCCTCGCTGATGCTCTCATGCGGGATCAATGCGGCATAATCCTCCTGGGATCCATCGTTCAGGCAGCACTCGATGATCTGTTTGCCGAGTGGCATAAGGTCATCGGTTAAGAACTGCTTGATTTCCCGTTTAAAGAAGTCATGCAAGATCACAGCGCCCTTGTCATAGGCCTCGTCACCAACTTCCGGCTGCAGATTCACCTTGAAGAACCAGCTTCCAATACTGCGGCCTTCAACCGTGATGCTTTCCGGGTTCCAGCCCAGCAGCGGACAGCGGCAAGCCGAAACCTGCGACGGGCTGAATTTGGCACCACCACGGCGGGCCATGTATTCGCGCGTAATCCACTGGGGCATGAAGCTAACTTCCCAAGCACCGACGTGTTGGTTCGGGCACACGATATACTTGACCTTTGGTGTGTCCAGAATCTGCTTCAGGAGCAGATTGGCTTGATCGACGCGTCGTCCTGTTGCAAAAGGCCAATAGGAGCCAACACCTTCGCTCGACATACCTTCGGTGTCGACAATGCTGGGGTTGGCATGCCCGCGCGGAGCAACCAGACGCCACAACCATGCCAGCGAGGGCGGCAGCAAGTGGAACATGCCGAGAATCCCGTAGGTCGGTTTTTCCTTGGTGCAGGGCGGGCAACGCACGCCGAACGAGCGAATATCAATGTCCAGCGTGCCCCGGTGCACATTCGGTACGATATCGGCCGGTACCACCACGCGCGGGTTTGGACAAGGTACACCCGGTTCGTCCTGAATATGCTCCCAGATCAAGGCTGAGCAATCGGGCTTGGCGTCGATATTCAGGAACAACAACGGCTTCGGCGGATGAATCGTCAACTTCTCCAAATGCGGATCGACACCGTATCCGGTGATGTGGTTTACACGTACGAACCAAGCCTCCTCAGCATCCATCAGTGTCAGTTTACCGTTACCCTTGTCAATGGAAGGGTGACAGAGCGCCATGTCGTCTGTAACGGGACGAATCTTGCAGAATTGCGGAATCGTCAGGGTGCGTGTTTCACCGTCCTTGACGTTTCTGCCGAGAAGCATGCTGCCATCTTCCTGACGATGCGGGATTTCGAGCATTTCGCTCTTGCCACCACCGCTGGCACCTTCGTGCGAGATCCCCACACGGTTTTCATAAGGCGTGATCACCTGCGCAGCCGAACAATGCATGGTAACCCAATCCTCTTTCTCACCCAGATGCAGCAACACACCGTAGATACCCTTTTTAGCGCTTGGCCCAGGATACAGATTGTAGCTGAAGAGCTCGTGCATGCCTGGAATGCGGTTGTGCACCACAACCTGCTTGCCATCCAGATGTGTGTGGCGGAAAGGCGGCGCTACATAAATAATGGCTTTCGGCTCAAAATCCGCAGGAAGCTCATCGGCAGGAATGATGCCTTGGAGCATGGCAAGACCTAGCGCGAAGAATCCGGCATTTGCGGGACAGACGGCCAAAGCATCTTTCCCCTTGCCCGGCATGCCGGCAATAAAAGGGAAAACAGCCAAATCTTGCTTTTTGAGCCACTCAAAGGTCTCTTGGCGCAAACCGTCAAAGGATTTTCCGTACCGTTCCTGGAAAGTAGGCTTGTTGGTCGGGCGATTATCCCCAATGACCATGCAGTCGGGATCCCGACGGCGCATATAAACTTCATTGTAGTTTGCGCTGATACCATTTTTGACTTTGCAAACCTTGACCTCTTCAACCATGCCCTTGCCCGCAACTTCATAGGCCACGCGGTGGTAGCCATCCTCGCCCACATTAGATAACGCAAGCTTCTGGAGGTCTTCAACATTATGACCGAGAATCACATTCGGTGCTTCGGTCAACAATGCCTCCGCATCCGCAGGCAATTTGATATGCTTCAATATGAGCTCTTTACTCATTGCTTCTCTCCTTTCATGAACGATTGGTTGGATCAACAGGCCAAACTCTACCGGAACGAAAGGTAAAAATAATAGTGCAAAACCTGATGCGGCATGACACTATATTGATATCAAGGAAAGGTGATGTGTTTCGATGCCGCGTGTTCTTGCCAAATATATATTTTCGAAACTGCTGGTATCGCCGCGTTTACGGGCGAGTATGGAGGCACTATATGCCATCAGCGGGATGGATGTTCTGTTACTGGACAGCCTCGGTGTGATTCGACTCGCGGTGCCGCGGCAGCCTTCGATGGGGTTTGTGCAGCTCCTGCGCGCCTATCCTGAAACGGACCGACGTCTCCGCGAAGTGCGGCAAGCCGGATTGACGGGGCAGGTTGTCGATGTACTGGGCTTCCATGAGATCGTCTATGAGATTCCCGCTGAGCAAGCCATTGCGGGGTATGTGGTTTTATCTGGGTATCGCCGCGATTTGGAGGATGTTGATTTGCAATCTACCCGCGAATCGTGGCGCCGTCTTGTGCGGGCGGGGCTGCCCGTACGCTGGACGGATTGGTTCCGCACCTGGTCGGCCCTGCCTGCCCTATCGAAAGTGCAGCAAGCCGCTTGGCATGGCACGATGACCCTATACATGCGACAGGTCTTGCTGCGCTTGGAAAAGGCCGAATCAACCGCGGAAACCGCGTGGCCAAGTCTTGTGCGGCAGGCAAGCGAGCGGATCCAGGCGGAATTCGATGTGCCGCTGCGCATGAAAGCCGTTGCCGCCGATCTGGGGGTTTGTCCGGAACATCTGAGTCGCGTGTTTCATCAGGCGACGGGAATGCGTTTTGCCGAATACCTGGCAGAAACACGGATCAATGCTGCCTGTGAGGCACTGGTGCAGAGCACCGATCCGATTGCCCAGATCGCCCACCGCTGCGGTTTTTCGACGATCTCGCGCTTTAATCGCTGTTTCCGTAAACATCGTAATACGACCCCGCGGGCCTGGCGCAGCCGCGCCCAGTATCAAGCGGGCTAGCTGGAAAGGATGGAAAGGTTGGTCGCGGGTTGCCCGTATCATCAAAGAGCGGCATATCTTGCCATAACGGATCAAGTACCATAAAATAATGATATAGAATGGTTTATAAATATATGAAGAATTGTATTGTATTGGTTGTGCTGTTTGGTGCAGGTTGCATCTCAATGCGCATCGAGGATTTTTCGGGTACAACCCCGGAACTTGTTCTGAAAAATATTTTATGGGAATACACTCCGGACGGATGATGTGATACGCGTACCCTACAAGGATGGCACGATTGACGTATCGGTAGCGGATTGGTTACACTTGCAACCGGATGGGGTTATGCCCAACCATTCCTACATGTGCAAATTCGGTATACGGGTCGCCGAGCTTGTCATCACAATTATAAAAGATGATCCAGCAGACGGAGCGGAAAAATGAAAAACGAGTGTATGCGTAATGCGATTGGGCTGTACCTGGCTGGCTGCGGTCTTTGTACCCTTAGTGTTCTTCTCATGCTCTTCTGGCAGCAAGGCGGGATTACCGTTCCGCCTATGATTCGAAATGTTGTGGGCGGGTTGCCTTGGATTTCGATTGCCGCCGCCATTGTGGTGTGGCGCGCAAAAGAACTGCCCAAACTGTACCCGCTCGCATTCGTTTTTGGCGTGGGTACCCCGTTTCTCGTGCTGTTTCTCCGGAGCTGGCTCTAGCCAGGAATGGCACTTAGATAAGCCACGATTTGGACGTCTGAACACCCAATATCCAACAAGAAATGTCCAATGACCAAGTGGGCGAAACTTGCGAATGGAGAGCGGAAATCACTTCACATTCTCCTCACTCGCTCTCACTTGGATATTGGGAGTTCCTTGTTGGATATTGGATATTCAATCTTCCAGTTACACCGCCGCATCATCCGAGCGCGCTCGGGGCCGTGGCTAGCCTGTACCTTCATAGTTTTGTAGGCTGCTTTCGCCGAAAGCAGCCTCGCGCGTAGATCGCGCATAGCCAGCCCGTGAAAAGCCCGAAGGACACTCCACGGACACCCCATGCACCACACACGCCCAGCCGCGCTTTCGGTCCGCCTACGCCAAGGCTCCGTCGGACAGGCTCCAGTGGGCTACATTTGACTCCTTCAAGTTTCACCCCCGCATCACCTTGCCCGCCCGAGTACCAAAACCGGGCATGCGGCTTGCCGGTCGCTCAGCGATGGATCGCCACACTGAGAACCGCCAGATCTGCCGGACTCAAGCCGGGGATGCGCGCGGCTTGTGCCATCGAAACAGGGCGGATGTTGCTGAGCTTTTCGCGCGATTCATAGCTGAGCGCCTGGATCGGCCAGTAATCAAGATCCGTCGGAATCCGCTGATCTTCCATGTTCGCAAGCTTCCGGATGTTGGCTTGCTCGCGCACAATGTACCCCTGGTATTTGGCAAAGATTTCGAGCTGCTCGACTACGACCGGATCGAGATCCTTGCGGGCATCTGGTAAATCCCGATAATAGGTATCGGTGCGGCGCAGTCGCTGCGACATGCTTTCGCCAGATATAACCGTGCCATCCATTCGTTCGGTTTCCGTGGCAATTTCTGAGGTAAAACGAGCGGATTCCGCGAGAAAGGGTGCAGGTGCGACTTGCAGGGCTTGTGCATGCACCAGCAGTCGAAAGCGGGCATTATCTTGTCGCAGGCTCAAGCGATGCTCTGCCCGCGACGTAAACATGCGATAGGGTTCATCCGTTCCTTTTGTGACGAGATCATCAAGTAAAACGCCAATGTAGGCTTCATGGCGCCCCAGGGTCCATGCAGGCATCCCCAAGGCTTTTCGCGCGGCATTGATGCCCGCCATGAACCCTTGGGCGGCCGCTTCCTCGTAGCCGGTCGTACCATTGATCTGGCCCGCAAAAAAGAGGCCGCCCACAAGCTTGGTCTCAAGGGAATGCTGGAGCTGGGTCGGATCCACGTAATCATATTCAATGGCATAGGCCCATTCCACGATTTCAGCCTTTTCGAGTCCTGGAATCGAATGAATCAACCGGGCCTGGACATCCTGCGGCAAGCTGTTTGAGGTTCCGTTCGGATATA
>SLBU01000075.1 GCA_007126175.1 Kiritimatiellia bacterium | reverse complement strand
GCTTTTTGGCCTCGAGACCGATGATGCTCTGGTGCAGCATGACATGATTGAGCACGCTCCCGAGCGAGTAGCGGGTATCCTCGCGCTGTACAGCCTGCTCCAAGGCCTCGCTGATCGCAATTCCGAGGCTGCCGGGTGTATCGGGATCCTCTTCCAGTATACGGCGACCAATCTCGGTCTCCTGACTCGGGCTGGCAACACAATCGCCCCCCCAGACACGCATCATAACCTTACGAAAGGGTTTTTGCGTGAAGCTGATCCGCACCATGAAAATCTTGCACTCCAGACCGATTAACTGCGTTGCAAACGATAAAGCACTGCCCCACTGCCCGGCACCCGTTTCGGTGGTGAGGCGTTTTATGCCGAACTGTTTGTTGTAGTAGGCTTGCGCCACAGCGCTATTGGGCTTATGACTGCCCGCTGGCGATACGCCTTCGTTCTTATAGTAAATCTTGGCGGGGGTGCCCAAGGCAGCCTCCAGCCGCCGGGCGCGGTACAGGGGCGTCGGACGCCACATCTTGTAGATACCGAGCACTTGCTCCGGAATGTCGACCCAGCGATCCGTGCACATCTCCTGCTCGATGATGTTCATCGGGAAAACCGGCGCCAATGCATCCGGGCCGATCGGATTGCCATCGCGATCCACCGGCGGCGGCATCGGTTTCGGAAAGTCAGCATTCAGGTTATACCACTGCCGTGGTAGTTCATCCTCGTTCAACGTTACCTTGATCCAATCGCGCATGCTTCGTACTCCTTCGCAACACCCATCTATTACACAAAATCAAAAATATATTCCACTCGAAAGTGAGAGACTCCAGGCGCGATTGGCGATGCCGCCCGCGTCCCGGATCGTTTCCGCTGTACCGGTAACCTGATCGGTAATCCGGGTATCCCCGCGCGCCTCGGGTATATCATGCCAGTCCCACGCGCCACCCACATGCCAGCGGGGGCCCAGACGATACGCGAGCGATACGCCTGCCGCGTAATACTTTACATCCTGAAAGCTGTCCTCGAACAAAAGCTCGCGCAAGACATGCTCATCCAATGCTTCGGCCCAGGCAACCGCACTATACTGCACATAGGTGCTAAAGTTCCATCCGCGCCAGCGGGTGCGTAGCCCCAGCCCGACATAGGGAATATGAAACGTCTGCTCATAGTTAATCCCATTTTGATCCGCCGGAAAATCGCCCCGGAAATCGCGGAAGCCATCCTCGGAATAAATGAAGGATCCTCCATATTGGGACCAATCCCAGTATAAGCGCCGATATCCCCCAATCAGGCGCAAGTGCGCCGCACGCGGCAGAGCGAAGGCCCACTCCGCGTACACATCCAGCATATTCGCACGGTTGATATCCACAGGTCCATCCGAAAAGTCGGTCCAGATACCGGGAATAAAGTAGTCGTAGTCCGTCATCCCCCCGTTGCCTTCCGTGACAGCCTCCCAGTAGCTGACGCCTAGGGCAAGTTGCTGCCACACATCCAATTGCAGGGTGGCTCCCACAAACAACAGATCCTTGATATCCCAGGTTAGATCACTGAGCACCAAAGAGCCCGTGTATACAATTTCCCGGGCGGTTCCCTGCTGCCAGCGCATACCCCCTTCCAGCATGAGGCGGTAGTCTTGCCCTTCTGCCAGGACCTGCTCCGCGGGAATTGCCCCTGGCTCGTCCGCTTGCGCCCAAACATGGGGAGCCCATCCCCACAATACCAGCAGCAGATTGCCCATCCCCCCCACCCAAGCTTTTGCGTCCATGCACATGTCCCTTCGATCACGATCAAGTCGGGTAATATTGTAGCATTACACGAGATTTGACGAGTTAAAACGCACCGAAGAAGATACTGCTGAAGGTGGTAATCGGTGCGGTCTCGCGAAAATCGTCTACCGCCGCACGAATTTCCTGAATCGTTGCTTCGATCTCCTCGTAGACGGCATCATCGGCGAGTAAGCGCCCGATGGTACCCTCGCCGCGTTCGACTTTTTCCGCGACCGTACGCAACGATTTCATAGTGGCCTCGAGGTCCTCCAGGATCGTCCCAGCATCCCCCGAAAGCAACCGGCCCGCAAGTCCCTCGCCCGCCGAAAGACTATCGGTAATTTTCCGGATACCCGCAGCCGCAGCCGCAAGATCGTTGTACAAGGTATCGTCATCCGAGAGAAGCTTTCCGAGCATTCCTTGGCCGGCGTTCACACGGGTGACCATCTCATCGATTTGTTCCGTTACACTACGGATCCGCCCGAACACATCGCCTTCGATAATTTCTTGGCGGGCCACGGCCACGATTTCGGCGGCATGGCCCATCAGATCATAGGGATCGGCCCCCCTGTAAATCTCCTTATCCAGAATCGCCCCATCAGGCTTGCCCTCGTGAATTTGTAGTTGCTGGCCCCCGAGTAGCGAAGTCATGACGATCCGAAATGCATACCCTTCGCGCAACTGCAACGGCATATCGAGGTTCAACGTCACGCAGACGCCTTGGCATGCCGCCTCACAATCCAACCGCAAATCGCGCACCTTACCCACAGGCATACCGCGTAGAAAAACATTATCTCCCACGCGTAAACCATTTACATCCGAAAAGCTGACCTTCATCTCATACTTTTCCTGAAACAGGTTTTCCTTCGAAAGGATGATGGTAAAATACCCAAGTCCCAGAAAAATCATCACTAGAAATGCCCCGACGATGATCTCCATCGTCAACTCCCGTTCACGCCAATCTTTTTTCACGCATCCTCCCACGCTCCACGTTTCGTGATATACTGCGATTCCAGAAACCGCACCACCTGCTCGTTACGGCTCTCCACAAATTCTGCCGGAGTGGAAATCTCGATAATCTTCCCATCCTGCAACACGGCGATGCGGTGTGCAATCGCCAAGGCGCTATGCAGATCATGCGTAACCACCACACTGGTAATCTGCGTTTCCTCTCGCAATCGGTCAATCAAACTGTCAATCGTGCGCGAGGTCACCGGATCCAGACCGGAGGTAGGTTCGTCGTACAGCACAATATCCGGATTCGTGACAATCGCGCGGGCCAGCCCGGCGCGCTTCTTCATCCCCCCCGAAATTTCGGATGGGCGTTTGTCGCCGTCGTGGGCCATGCCCACCATATCAAGCACTTCGGCCACGCGATGGTCGATTTCCGCCTGCGTCAGTTGCGTCTTTTCCAGCAACGGCAGGGCAATATTCTCGGCCACGCTCATCCACGCCAGTAAGGCGCCCCCCTGGAAAAGATATCCGAACCGATCACGCACTTTTTCCAGCGCATGTCCGGAGGATTGATTCACAATCACATCGCCCACAAACACATTTCCATCATCCGGGGTCAAAAGCCGCACCATATGCTTGAGGGTCACACTTTTGCCTGTGCCCGAGGGCCCCACCAACGCAAAGGTTTCCCCGCGGTGAACCGTAAAATCGACGCCGTCCAGTACGCACCCAGCCCCAAAGGCCTTTTTCACGCCCTCGAATCGGATAATGTCTTCTTGTTCTTTTTCTACTGCCATGATGCGGCCACCTAGCTGATGCGGTTTTGTCCTTATGGACGAAGGATCACATAGGAGGGTAGCCCTTTCACACCAAGTTGATCAAGCACGTGTTTTGTCTCCGGATCGGAAGGGTCCTCCGCTTGGAATTTCAAACGCACATAAGGCTCCAGTGCCGCCTTGACGCGTTCGTCCTGGAACGTGGTACGATCCATCGCCAAACAGTTCTTGCACCAAGTTGCCCAGAAGTCCACAAACAAGTCCTGGCCACTCGCTTGGGCCTTGGCCACCGCCGCCGCCGGATCGTGCATCCAGAAGTCGTCTTCCGCCGCCGCGGTTTGTGCTGCCGGGGCCTGCTGCCAGCGCAGCAGATTGACACCGAGATGCCCGTAATACAACGCCGCAATCAAAATAAGTGCACCAAAGCCCATCTTGACGCGCTCCATCCAGCGGCCGGGTTTGGGCAGGAACGAGAGTCCGGCCCCGGCAAAAGGCCAGGGCAAGGCCATCCCCACCCCCAACACAAACGGCAGAAGCAATGCCAGCGTGTAGCCATCCTGGTAGAACCCCGTTGCTAATACCAGAACCGAAATCACCACCGGAGCCACGCAGGCCCCCGCCAGCAAGGCCGCTACCCCGCCAAACAGAAAGGCCGTCCATACAGTGCCACGTTTCGCATCCTGCCCAACGACGGTCTGATAGCGCGAGAAGTCAATCTGGAATACATCGAACATTGCCAGGGCCAGCAACACGAAAAGCAGGGCAATACCGAGATTAAACCACGGATTGGCATTCAGCGCCCCGAACTGTGCGCCCGACAGCACCACAAAAACGCCCAACACGCCATAGACCAGGGCAATGCCGACACCATAGACGGCTCCCAGCCCGAACCCCCGAAGCCGTGAACCAGCCTGGGATCCTGCCCCGATAATGGCAAGATTGATCGGAATCATGGGCAACACGCAGGGCGTCAAATTCAAGGCCAGCCCCCCCAGGAGAATTGCCAGCAGTCCGATCCAGATGCCCCCGCCGGCAAATAATGCCTCGATCCCGCTGGGTGCCAGACCTTCGCCCGCTTCGACCCGTTGCACAAACGCAAGAAAATCATCCACATTCCGGTACCCGGCATCCCTTCCCCTGATTGCAAAGGCGTCAAATATGGTTCCTCCATCCGATTCGTCCACTGCCCCTATACCGGCGGCAGGATTTTCTCCCGTATCCCCCAATGTCTCGCGGGCAGGATGAAACACGCGTGTCTGCGGCATGAAACAGACCTCATCGTCGCACCCCATATAGCGCACCGTGACCTGAAAGTCCGGATCGGAAATCGCCGCAACCCTATATTGCAGCACGAAGTCCGTCTTGAATACGTCCATATCCGCGTCCATGAATGCATCAAACACCGTTACGGGTGCAGGCTTCTCCTGCAAGACAAGTTCAGCCCCCGCAGACGCAACCGCAAGATGGCGATCATACAGATAGTGCTTGTCGGGTACACCGAAGGCGATCGCGATAACATCGCCATCCAACGTTACCGCAACATCAAAGGGATCTGCATCAAATGCCACCCCGGAGGACAGCCCCAACAGGAACACCGTGAGAATTGCCAGAATGCGTCGCATGATCATCTCCTTT
>SLBU01000138.1 GCA_007126175.1 Kiritimatiellia bacterium | reverse complement strand
TTTTCCGGATACCAGCCCCTCCGCATCAATATCGCAGGTCTCAAAACCAAGCGACCGGATCGAAGCAAAGATCTGCGGCTGCATGTCCTGAAGCTTGCGCAATTCATCCTGTGGCACTTCTATGCGCGCAAGCTTCCCGTAGTGCCGCACCCGCGCATTGGAAAATCCCGCCTCAAACAAGACTTCCTCCGCCGCCTCGATTTGTTGCAACTTTTCCGCCGTGACCGCTTGATTGTACGGTATCCTGGAACTCAAACAGGGACTTGCCGGCTTGTCCCAATTCGGCAACCCAAAATATTGCGCCAAGACCCGAATGTCGGCCTTGCGCAACTCGCAATCCACAAATGGTGACAACACCGCATACTTTCGGGCGGCCTCCATGCCAGGGCGAAAATCGCCCAGATCATCGTGATTCGCTCCGCTTAACACAGCAAACCCAGGATAGGACGCGGCGATACTCCCAATGTCCAGAAAAAGGTGTTGCTTGCAATAAAAACAACGATTGGCTGGATTCTTTGCATAACGCTCGTCTTCTAACTCCTTCGTGCGAATCACCTCTAGCTGGATATCAAAATCCCGACAGAACGCCTGCGCAAAAGCAAAATCACGGGCCTTCAAGCTCTCCGAATGCGAAATCACCCCGATTGCGCGATCCCGCCCTTGGAAAGTACGCGCCAAATAGAGCGCCAGGGTGGAATCGATCCCCCCCGAAAAGGCCACAATCGAACCTTGTCTCTCACCGTACCAACGCTCGAGCATGGCCAGTTTTTCTTTTGCGTCAACAGATAACTCCATGATTTCCCCCTCCAACGATTCTACCCCGTAACGTCAGCCCTATATACAGATAACCATACTGCGATAACGCGACCACCCTAACGAAACCTACAAAATACCGTCAACACGTATTGACTTGCCCGCATGAAAAAAATATAACCTTCCAAAACAAAACTGATCGTTATTTTGACAGGAGTATATCCATGAGCGAGACAGCTTCGAAAAAATATGCCATGATCATCCCTACGAGCATGGGCATCCGACTCACGCCCGAGAATGCGCAGCCATTCCATTGCAGCGATACCTTCAAAATGCAGGCCACCAGCGCGGAAAGCAATGTAGCCAGCGTAGCATCCTACCTCGGGTTACCCGTCAAGGTGCTTACGGCCTTCGTCAAAGACAGCCCGATTTCCCACTTTATCAAAGACAATATCCGCAGCCGCCGAATGGATTTCGAAGGCCCCGAATTCGAGCAGGGCGGTCCCTGGGGCTTCCGGCACCAGATCAACATGGCCGATAGCGGACTCGGATCGCGGGGACCACGCGTCCATAATGACCGCGCCGGTGAAGTCGGATGCGAACTCAATGCAAAGGACTTTGACCTCAACCGCATCTTTGCACAAGAAGGCGCGCAAATCGTACATCTCTCCGGCCTGATCGCCGCACTCTCTCCCAAAACCAGCCAATTCTGCCTCGATATCGCCCGCATCGCCAAGGAAAACGGATCGCTGATTGCCTTCGACCTGAATTACCGCGCCAGCTTCTGGGAAGGACGCGAACAAGAACTTTCTGCGGCCTTCGCAGAAATTGCCTCGCGTAGCGACATCCTGATCGGAAATGAAGAGGACTTCCAGCTTTGCCTCGGCATCAAAGGACCCGAAGCAGGCGGCAAAGGCCTCGATGAAAAAATCGAGGGATTCAAGGAAATGATCGGTCGCGCCAAAACAGCCTATCCCAATGCCCGCTGGTTTGCCACCACACTGCGCGAAGTGGTTTCGGCCAATGCCCACCTCTGGGGGGCACTGGTCACTGATAGCCAAGACTGGGAAGTGATCAAACCGCGCGAAATCGGCGTGCTCGATCGCATCGGTGGCGGCGACGGATTTGTCGGGGGTCTGCTCTACGGCATCCTCAAGGGCTGGGATGTGCAAAAATGCACACGCTTTGGCTGGGCCAGTGGCGCGCTCGCAACAACGATGCTCACGGACTATGCCCAACCCGCCGACGAAGAACAAATCTGGAGTATCTGGGAAGGCAATGCCCGCGTAAAACGCTAACGGCAATGCCAGAATATAACGCTAAGGATGACATCGGTCGTCCAGAATATAGAAAAAAGGAAGCAGAAGCATGAAAGCAGATATTGGTTTGATCGGTTTAGCCGTGATGGGCGAGAATCTCGTACTCAACATGGAGAGCAAAGGATTCACGGTGGCGGTATTCAATCGCACCGTCGAAAAGGTCGACGCTTTTATCAATGGGCGCGGTGCCGGCAAGAATTTCATTGCAGCCCACAGCATCGAGGAACTATGCGCCAATCTCGAACGCCCGCGCAAGGTGATGATGCTGGTCAAAGCCGGGCAGCCCGTTGACGATTTCATTGAACAGGTGCTCCCGCATCTGGAACCGGGCGACATCATTATCGATGGCGGCAACTCCCATTTCCCCGATACCATCCGCCGCACGAAATATGTTGAAAGCAAAGGCATGCTCTTTATTGGAACCGGCGTTTCCGGAGGCGAAGAAGGGGCATTACGCGGCCCCTCCATCATGCCCGGCGGATCCCCCGATGCCTGGCCCGCCGTCAAACCCATCTTCCAGAAAATATCCGCAAAAACCGATAGTGGTGAACCTTGCTGCGAATGGGTCGGCGAGGATGGGGCAGGCCATTTTGTCAAAATGGTGCACAACGGCATCGAATATGGTGATATGCAGATGATCTGCGAAACCTACCAGATGATGAAAGAAGGCCTCGGCCTCTCAAACGAGGAAATGCACCAGGTCTTCACCGAATGGAACCAGAGCGAACTCGACTCCTATCTCATTGAAATCACACGGGATATCCTTGGATACAAGACAGAAGCGGGTGAGGCCGTCATCGATGCTATTCTCGATACGGCAGGCCAGAAGGGCACCGGCAAATGGACCGCAGTGGCCGCCCTCGACCTTGGTCAACCGCTAACGCTCATCGGCGAAGCCGTCTTTGCCCGCTGCCTCTCCGCACTGAAAGAGGAACGGGTGGCCGCCTCCGAAATTCTCTCGGGCCCGCCCAGCAGCTTCACAGGCGACAAGCAGGCTCTGATTGACGACCTCCGGCAGGCCCTCTATGCCTCCAAAATCGTCTCCTACGCACAGGGATATCAGCTCATGCGCGAAGCCGCCAAGGAATACAACTGGAAACTCAACAATGGCGGGATCGCACTCATGTGGCGCGGCGGCTGCATCATCCGTTCGGTCTTCCTCGGAAAAATCAAAGAAGCATTCGATACGAATCCGGATCTGGTTAACCTGCTGCTCGACCCGTTCTTCAAGAATGCCGTCGAGGGTGCCCAGGCAGCCTGGCGGCGGGTGCTCATCCAAGCCGTTGAACTGGGCATACCGATGCCCGCCATCGGAGCCGCCCTTGCCTACTACGACGGCTACCGCGCCGCGCGCCTACCAGCCAACTTGCTCCAGGCACAACGCGACTACTTTGGTGCGCACACCTACGAACGAGTGGATAGCCCCCGCGGTGAATTCTTCCATACCAATTGGACCGGTCGCGGCGGAAACACCTCGGCTTCTACCTATAGTGTCTAATTTATACGAAAAATAAGGAGCACCAATGCCTTGGTTCTACGAACAGAAAGATGCGATCAGCCGCAGCGAAATCGAACAGATGTGCCAACGCCTCCTCGATGAGGCTCGAGAACGCCTGAAGTGCGACCTCCTCAAACGCGTACTTTTGCTACCCCCGGATATCACCAGGGCACATAGCGGTGCCGGTTGGATGACGGAAACCCTATACAAAATGCTCGGACCGGATTGCGATGTACACGTCATCCCGACACTCGGCCAGCATGTGCCGCACACCGAGGCCGACAACAAATGGATGTTTGGCAGCATTCCCGAAGAGCGCATCCATGCCCACGACTGGCGTGATGGCTGTACCCGACTGGGCGTGATTCCCGCCTCCATGGTCAAGGAAAGTACCAACGGCGCTGCGGACTGGGAGATCCCCGTCGATCTCAACACCATGACCGTAACCGAACCATGGGATCTGATCATCAACATCGGCCATGTAGTGCCCCACGAAGTCCTCGGCTTCGCCAACCATAACAAGAACTACTTCATCGGCTTGGGTGGCAAAGATACCATCTGCGCTTCGCACATTGCCGCAGGCTGCTACGGGATCGAGAACAATCTCGGCAATCTCATTACCCCGCTGCGCGCCTGCTACAATTGGGCCGAAAAGGAATTTTTAGGAAATCTACCCCATGTCTATTTGCAGGTAACCATGCAGCGCGATGCCGAAAATAAACTGGTACACAGCGGGGTATATGTCGGCGACGATCTGGAAACCTACCTGATGGCAGCCAAACGCAGCCGCTCGCAGAACATCACCATCTTCGACAAACCCATCAAGAAAATCGTGGCCGTGATGCAGGCCGATGAATTCCGCGCCACCTGGGTGGCCAACAAAGCGGTCTACCGCACCCGTATGGCAATGGCCGACGGCGGCGAACTGCTGATTATCGCACCTGGTGTCGAACGCTTCGGCGAACAGAAAGACGTGGACGTCCTCATCCGAAAATACGGCTATTGCGGTTCGCCTAAAGTCCTCGAGCTGTACCGCGACAATGCCGATCTACAGGAATTAGCGCACGGCGCCGCCCACCTGATGCACGGCTCATCCGAAGGACGCTTTACCATCCGGTATGCGCCCGGTGGCCTCACCAAGGCCGAGGTCGAGCAAGTCAACTTCCAATACGCCGATCTGCAGGAAACCCTGGCGCGCTACAACCCCGAAACCATGAAGGAAGGATTCAACACCATGCCGGATGGCGAAGAGGTATTCTTCATCAGCACACCTTCTGCCGGACTCTGGGCCAGCCGCGACAAATTCTCTGAGTAACCATGCAGTTTGACGACATGGGATTTGCCAAGGTGGACACGGACCGACCGCAGCGCTGCGGCGCGCCCGAGGCCGTGTTCTGCGAAGGCAAGACGCCGGCACAAGTCGCATCAATTGTCGAGAAGCTCAACGAGGGGCCCTACTCCGTCCTGGCAACACGTGCAGATGAGGCGGCCTATACCGCCGTCAAGGAAAAGGTTCCCGAGGCCGTCTACCACCAGGATGCCCGACTCATTATCGTCCGAAAAAATACCGCCGTGCCGGATCCCGACCGGTTCATCCTGGTAATGACCGCAGGAACCACCGATATCCCCGTTGCCGAGGAAGCCGCCCTGACGGCCGAGCTGATGGGTAACCGCGTGGAACGCGTGTTTGATGTGGGCGTCGCCGGGATCCACCGCTTGTTTGCCCAGATCGATATCATCCGGCAAGCCAACGTGATCATCGTCGCGGCCGGCATGGAAGGCGCTCTTCCCAGCGTCGTCGGCGGCCTCGTCAACAAACCCGTCATTGCCCTCCCGACCAGCGTTGGCTACGGCGCCAGCTTCAAGGGCCTCGCCGCACTGCTCGGCATGCTCAACAGTTGCGCGGCAGGCATTGCCGTTGTGAATATCGATAACGGATTCGGTGCCGGACGGCTCGCCGGCATGATCAACGCCATGCGCTAATAACGAGGGAGATCACCATGAGCAAGGAAACCTGTTGGATTGATTTTGCCACCATGCAGCAATACATGATCGATGTCTTCAAGGGCATCGGCGTACCGGAAGCAGATGCCGCCACCTGTGCCGATGTACTCATTGCCGCCGATAAACGCGGCGTGGATTCCCACGGTGTGGGACGCCTCAAACCCATTTACTATGATCGGATCGTGACGGACAAAATCCAGAAGCCGGTCACCGATCTGTCCGTCCTGCGGAATATCGGTGCCACCGCCGTCGTCGATGGCGGCCACGGCATGGGCATGGTCATTGGTCACGAATGCATGACGATGGCCATCGAAAAGGCCAAACAGTTCGGCGTCGGCGTGGTTGTTGCCCGCAATTCCACCCACTATGGCATGGCCGCCTATTATCCCATGATGGCATGCGATGCCGGCATGATCGGCATGACCGCCACCAACGCACGCCCCTCCATCGCCCCAACATGGGGCGTGGAAAACATGCTCGGCACCAACCCGCTCGTATTCGCCATGCCTACTGATGAGCCCTTTGTCTTTACCAATGATTACGCGACAAGCATCTCCCAGCGCGGCAAAATCGAAGCCTACGCACGCGACGGCAAACAACTCCCCCCTGGCTGGGTCATTGATCGCCAAGGTCGCCCCATGACCGACCCCCATGCCGTCCTCGATGCCCTCGTTGCCGGCGAAGCCGCCCTCTGCCCTATCGGCGGACTCGGCGAGGAAAACGGCGGCTACAAAGGCTACGGCTACGCCACCGTCGTCGAAATCCTCAGCGCCGCCCTGCAGCAGGGCGCCTTCCTCAAAGCCCTAAACGGCATTGATGATGCCGGCAACAAAACCCCCTATTGCCTCGGACACTTCTTCATGGCCATCAACATTGAAGCCTTTACCGATCTTGAGGCCTTCAAAAAGACCACTGGAGATATCCTGCGCGAACTACGCAACTCGCAGAAAGCCGAAGGGGCCGAACGCATCTACACCTGCGGCGAAAAAGAACACCTCGCCTGGCTCGAACGCAAAGACAAAGGCGTCCCTGTCGGCACTGTTCTCCAAAAACAGATGATCCAGATGCGCAACGAACTCGGCCTCGACAACTATACCTTCCCCTTTGAACAGGTTGCCGCATCCGCCTGAGCGTACATAATCGTCTTACCATATGCCGGCATTACGCACGGATGCGGTATAATATCGCATAGTTGAGGGGTATCACGATCATCGTTAACACGGTGGCAAAGGTCAAACCGATCATGATCGTGATTGCCATCGAAATATAAAAGGGATCCAGTAGTAGCGGGATCATTCCCAGCACAGTCGTCAGTGCCGCCAAGGCAACCGGCCGCAGACGCGTCGTGCCAGCCTGTATCAAGGCCTGGAAGGGCGCAAGGCCAGCAGCCTGTTGCGCATCGATTTCATCAATCAACACAATCGCATTCTTGATTTGCATCCCGGCCAGGCTCAAAAAACCGAGTAACGCCATAAACCCGAACGGTTGTCTGAATACCAGCAAGCCTACGGTGACGCCAACCACCGTGAGCGGTACAGTCAAAAATATCACCAGTGGCTTGCGAATTGCATTAAACAGCGCAATCACAATTAGCACCATAGCAGCAAGAATCGGTGGCATCTTCGCCATCAACGCTGCCTGTGCATCGCGCGAACTCTCATACTCCCCGCCCCAATCCATTCGGTACCCATCCGGCATCCCCGCTAACGCGGTACGCAACAAAGGACGAATCCGTTGAAAAGCTGCGGCTGCGGTTTCATCCGTCGTATTGCACTTCACGGTGATGGTTGGCAAACGATTGCGGCGGCGTATGTTCGCCTCCTCAGACGCATTTTCAAAACGATCAAGCACTTGCGCCAAGGGAACGGGCTGATGCAAGACAATACTCCAAAACCAGGCACTATACAAACTGTCAGGGTCAGTACGTTCCGCCGGCGGTGCACGGAAGATAACGGGCAGAATATCATCTCCCTCCTTGAACGCACCAATCGGCACACCGGTTGTTACAGACCGCAATCCGGCGGCAATATCCATTCGTGTAACACCGATGGAGCGTGCACGCGCTTCCGACACAACCGGGCGTAACACATCCACACGATCGCGCCAATCGGTCTGTATTTCCACCAAATTTGGATCTTCGCGTAATACTTCCAGCGCAATGTCTGCATAACGCCGCAATACCACAGGATCAGAGCCTGAAATACGAACCTGAATCTTCTGGGCATCCCCAGGCCCCAGGACAAAACGATGCGCATACACCATGGCATCTGGTGCAGCTTCCAACGCAAATCCATTGATTTGCTCCGCGAGCCTATCAATCCATGCATCATCTTTCACATTCACCAATAATAAACCATACGAAGAATCCGGCGGTTCCGGTGAATACGTCAACAAAAAGCGCAAACCACCTGAACCAACCATTTCGGTGACGCCCGTGACACCATCGAAATCCCGAATTGCCTCTCCGAGCATCCGAACACGCGCATCCGTTGCATGAATCGAAGAGCCCGTGGGCATCCACACATGCACCATAAACTGTGGACGCGTCGCATCAGGAAAGAAACTCTGCTTAACGAATCCGAACCCCAAAATAGACGCCGCCAGCAAGACAACCAATACACCAACCGACCACCACCGATACCGCAAGCAGCGCATGAGAAACGCCCGATACCAACGGTAAAAGGTTGCGTCATAAGGATCGCGGTGCGCATCAACCCCACTGGATCGTCCCCGCAAAAAATGGGATGCGAGCAAAGGCGTTACGCTAATCGCCAGCAACCAGCTCAACGTGAGTGAAACCAACAGCACGATAAACAGCGAACGACAATACTCCCCGGTCAAATCCTGGGAAGCTCCAATCGGTGCAAACGAGAGTATCGCGACAATCGTAGCCCCAAGTAATGGCCATTGCGTCTGCTTCACCGTTGCCAAGGCAGCCTTGATGCGATCTTCGCCCTTCTGCGCAGCAACCAGTACTCCATCCGTGATCACAATCGCATTATCAACTAGCATTCCCAGGGCAATGATAAATGCACCCAAGCTCACCCGCTCAAACATCACCCCTAAAGCCTGCATAACCAGAACCGTACCCATCACCGTCACCACCAGCACAGCACCAATCAACAACCCACTGCGCATGCCCATCGCGACCAACAGCACGGCAATCACAATTACGACCGCCAGAATCAGATTAACGACAAAACCGCGCACGGCATGATTTACACTATCTGCCTGATGCGAGATAACCCCGAACTCAATCCCGATCGGCGTTTCGGCCTTCAGTTCTGCAAGACGCCGATCCACAGATTCGCCCATCCGGATAACATTCCCCCCTCTAATGGTAGAGATGCCCAACCCAATACTCGGATGCCCGTTGTAGCGGATCAACGCGCGGGGCGGATCAAGGTAATCGCGCCGAATATCGGCAATATCTCGCAGGCGCACAGCAGGCTGACCGGGACCAGGCTTGCGTAGTAGCAAATCGCCAAATGCCTCGACGGAGCCAAGCTTCCCCGTGGGATACACACGAATCATCTTGTCGCCAATCTCAATATATCCCGCATCCGCCGCTGTATTCTGACCGGCTATCACCTGCTGTAATTGACGAATCGAGATCCCCGTATTCGCCAGCTTGGTCCGCCCAATCTCCAAATATATGACTTCGGGTTGCTCGCCAATCAGGGCAATTTTGGCCACGTCCTCGCACAGCAAGAGTTCGCGACGCAGGATTTTGGCGTATTCGCGTAAATCCGCGTAACTATACCCGTCACCGTAAACAGCATAAAAAACGCCGTAAACATCCCCAAAATCATCGACGATCATCGGCTCTCCCGCGCCCGGCGGAAGCTGGCCTTGCATATCACGGATCTTACGTCGCAGCTCATCCCAGACTTGTGGCAGATCCTTGGCACCGTACTGGTCTTTCATATCCACCGACACTACGGAACGCCCCGGCGACGAGACACTGGTCACCTTCTTGATTTGCCCAAGCTGCTGCACGGCAATTTCAATCGGATCCGTTATTTCATGCATTACATCGAGAGCGGAAGCGCCAGGATAAGATGTGATGATCTGTGCCGTCTTGATCGTAAACGCGGGATCCTCCAAACGACCGATATTCCGGTACGCATGAACTCCGCCAATCAACAACGCTAGCGTCAAGGTATACGTGAGCACCTTACGCTCAATACAAAATCCTGCCAGACTCATCGTGCTGTCGCTCCTGTCTCGCCAAGCAACCGCACCCGGCGCCCTTCGGTTAACATTGCCACGCCGGCAGTTGCAATTCGTGCACCGTTTGCAATACCCTCTGCTTCAATCGCCTCGCCACTGCGGCGTCCCAACTGCACGAAATGCCGGTGCGCAGCAAATACATCAGGCGCATCTGTCGCTTCTAGTGTCCATACAAAAGCACGACCATCTGAGGTAAACCCTACCGCATCGGACGGTACCAGCGGTGGTGCGTCCGTATAGGCAAGAGCAGGACCATCGATGCGCACAGAGCCCGTCATGCCCGGCAGCAGCATGAAATCGTGATCATGCTCGAATTGCAAACGCACCCGAAAGGTGCGCGTCACGGGATCTGCCACAGTAGCATACTCTTTCACTGTGGCCGGATATTCCACCTCGGGAAGCGAATCAAACGTGACAACAAAGGGTGCGGTCGCCAGAAAATCCGGCTGCGCCCACTGCACATATGTTTCCGGCACCGATACCGCAAGTGCCAATTGGCGCGTATCCTGCAACTTGAGCACGGGACGCCCTGGATTCACATTATCATACCTGTTGACAAATGTTTCCGATACGCGACCATCAAAACGCGCGCGCAACACCGTGTCTGCCAAAGCCTTTTCATGAATGACGCGTTGCGCCTCAGCCTTCTGCACTGCTGCAGACGCACGTGCAAACTCCTCTTGCGAAACCGCATTCACCGCAAGTGCCTGCTCCATCCGCGTCAACGTACTCCGCGCCAAATCGAGTTCTGCCTCCACATTCCGAAGTTGGTTCTCGAAATTCGTAGGATCCAACGCCCCCAGAATCTCCCCTTCTTTCACCATCATCCCCCGCCGAACCGGAAAAGAAACCATGCGCCCACCCACTTCGAATGCCAGATCCACCTCGCGATCCGCCTCCACGGACCCCGGAAAATGCAAGATGGGCCGATTGGTGTACGTTCCAACAACCATCGACTTCAGTGGGCGAATCAAATCATCTTCCGTCTGCTCGATCGGACGCACCCGATAAAAAAGCACCCCCAGTAAAGCCACGACCAGCAAACCACTGCCTACCCATTTTCCCAATCTATTCCGGTTTTTTATCTTCATGCAATCTCCTAATCCCGTCATTTCATGCCGTTCCCCGGCTTCATCCCGCTTCCTTTCCACGGAACATCACGAAACAACATCACCAACCACCCCCAAAAGCCTTGTACACCGATACCAAACTGGTTGCCCGAACGCCTTTCGCCATTGCCAGCGCATCATCGTACTGCGACAATTGCCGCTGTGCATCCAGCACACGCTGAAAATCCGTCAGACCGCTCCGGTAAAGCTCTGTAACCAATGCCACCGTACGGTCTGCTGCCGCAACCGCAGCACGCAACGCCGCCACCTGTTCGCCCGATCGCGCAAACCGCGACAACGCATCCTCGCATTCCCCAAGCGCAGTTAACACCGTCTGCTCGTAGCGCGCAAGAGCAGCACGTGTCGCAGCTTCTTCTGCACGTACGGCCCTGCGAACCTTCCCACCCGTAAACACCGGCAAGGACAGCACAGGACCAATGCTAAACGTTTGTGCGGCGGAGGTGAAAAGCTCTCCTGCATCCGTGGCGGCAAAAGCAAACGTACCATCCAAAGCCAGCTTCGGATACAGCTCGCCACGTGCAACACCGATTCGGGCCGTCTGCGCTGCCAGATCCCGCTCTGCCGAACGAATATCAGGGCGACGGCGTACCAATTCAGCCGGCAATACATATGGCAACGTATCCGCCGTCGGTATGGCATCCGGCTCGCGCAACGTATCAAGCGAACCGGGCAACAAACCCGTCAAAACACACAACGCGTGTAATGTCTCGTCCAATGTTGCCTGCAACGACGGAACCTGCGCCTCCGTTGCCGCCAAATTCATCTGCGCCTGAAATACGTCCACCTCTCCCGTCAAACCAGAATCAAAGCGCCCCTGCACAACCACGAGCGTTTCGCGCTGTAATCCAATATTCTTCTCTGCTGTTGCCAGTCGCGCTTGCAACGCACGTAACTGCATGTATGCAGCCGCTGCCTGTGCCTGCAAAAGCACAAGCGTATGGCGCACATCCTCTTCACTTGCCTCGAAGCGACCCCGTGCAGCCTCCCGACTGCGCCGTACACGCCCCCACAAATCCAACTCCCACGACATCGAGAAACCGGCCTGATATAGCCAGGTCGGGTTATCAGGCACCGGTAAACCCGGAGGACGCCGCACTTGCTCCGTCTGGCGATCATACGCAGCCCCGCCTTGTGCGCCCACTTGCGGGAAGGCATCCGCACGCACAACACCATAGAGGGCCGCATAACGCTCCATGTTGGCAGTCGCCATCGCCAACTGACGGTTATTCGCGCGAACCTGGACTAACAGTCCATCAAGCGCAGGGTCCTCGAAAAGCTCCCACCAAGCACCCAGCATTTCGTCGGATGCGCCACTCTCCCCCTGCCACCCGGCAGGTAAGGCCATATCGGGCTTAACATAATCCGGCCCTACTGTTGCACACCCAGGCAAAAGCGAGGAAATGCAAATCAAAATCCCAAAATATCGTACAAATTTCACAAAACTCATAATAACGCCCGCATGCGATAGTTACCAGACAAACATACGTTCTCTACCCAATATTCAAATGGGTTGGAAGCAAATTTGTCAGATTCGCAGCACACGCCCATGGGCATTACACATGCAAATGATAGCGAGCGATGCGCAATTGATCCACGCAATGGCCCTTCCATCTGTGGGATTTCTTTGCGATGGATCCTTGACCACCGCAACCAAAATGTCTATTTTTGTCTAACCAAATAGACATCAAAGGAAATTTTATGGAAATTGGTGTTAAAGAAGCAGCCGAACTACTGAACGTATCCAGCAAAACGATCTACCGCTGGGTAACAGATGACAAAATCCCATTTAACCGTGTTGGCACGCAGTACCGCTTTTCCCGGGGACGCCTCCAGGAGTGGCTGCTGCATCGCAGTCAAGGATCTGCAAGCACCGTTGATCTCCCATCTTCTGCAACCAAGGATTTCACGCTTATCGATTGCGTGCAGCTAGGTGGCATTCACTATCGCGTGGGCGGGAATGACGTACCCTCCGCACTACACGAGGCACTTGCCCTTACGCGACTCCCCGACGGGTGTAATCGTACCCTGCTATGGGAATTGCTACTGGCCCGCGAGGCACTCTGCAGCACCGGCGTAGGACACGGCATCGCACTGGCGCATCCACGCCACGCCGCACTCGTGGATTTACCGTACCCATTGGTCTCGATCAATTTTCTCGAAAATGCCGTCGACTTTCGCGCCATTGACGGACAAGACGTCACAATCGTGATTTTGATTCTTAGTACCGATACCAGATCTCACTTGGACATTATGAGCAGCCTGGGCTTCGCACTGCGCCAGCCAGCCATACTTGAACTTCTGCATCGGCAAGGTAGCCGCGCCACTATTCTGAAGGCTATGGCAGACAACCAGCACCACATACCAAAAGATACGCAGCCACCAAAAGAAAAGGGGCAATGAAAATAATCCTTTCCGTATTACTCTTGCTTGCAACCACGGGGACCGCCCTAGCCTCCGAAACCGCCGGTGCAAACGGCGGCAGCCTGACCGAACGAATGATGTTCCTAGCCCTGCAGCTGGGCTTGATCATGTTTGCCGTGCGCATCGGGAAATGGGCGTTTACCGCTATCAAATTACCCGGCGTACTGGGTGAACTCGTCAGCGGAATGATTATCGGGCCGTTTGCACTGGGTGCCATTGCACTGCCCGGATTGCCACAGGGTATTTTCCCGATCGCCGAAGCACTGCATCCCATTTCGCCGGAACTGTATGCGTTCGGGGCCATCGCCGCAATCATACTACTATTCGACGCAGGCTTGGAAACAGATCTCAAACTGCTGATGCGCTATAGCTTCGCCGGAATCGTGGTCGGGATTGGCGGTATTATTGTGGCCTTTGCTTCTGCGGCCTGGGTAACCTCCGTCATGTCCCAGCGGATTCTGGGAATGCACCTTCCGCTCACCCACCCGGTCTGCCTTTTCATGGGCGTCATTTCCACGGCCACATCCGTGGGGATCACCGCACGCGTCTTATCCGAAAAGCGCAAGCTCGATTCTCCCGAAGGCGTAACGATTATCTCGGCTGCCATCGTGGATGATGTCCTGGGAATCATCTTGCTTGCCGTTGTCCTGGGCGTTGTCACTGCAGCCACAGGTGGCGGGGCCGTCAATTGGAGCAGCGTAACACGAATCGGCGTAAAAGCACTCGGCATCTGGCTGCTGGCAAGCGTGGTCGGCATCATGGCTTCACGGCGAATCGGACTGCTGCTTAAATACTTCCGCGAACCTACAGCCATCGCGATCATGGCTCTCGGACTTGCCCTGATGCTGGCTGCCTTTTTTGAACACGCCGGGCTCGCCATGATCATCGGCGCTTATGTCATGGGCGTCTCACTCTCCCAAACCGATATTCGGCATTTGATCCGCGAGAATCTGCACCCGGTACATGCTTTTTTCGTACCTGTATTTTTCTGTGTCAGCGGGATGCTTATCGACCTCCATGCTGTCATGTCTCCCTCCGTTCTCCTGTTTGGACTCACCTTTACGGTTGTCGGGACCCTGGCCAAAGTCATCGGCTGTGGCCTACCCTCTCTCCTCGCCCAATTCAACATGCTCGGTGCTGCACGCATCGGCGTAGGAATGGTTCCGCGCGGTGAAGTCGGACTCATCATTGCCGCCATCGGCACCAGTGTCGCCCTCTTTGCCGACGGCAGCCCCCTACCACCTCAGTTTTTTGCCTCGGTCGTTCTCATGGTCATGCTCAATACCATGCTTGCGCCCCTGCTACTATCCAGACTCCTGCAGATTCCGCGCCGCGGAACACGCAAAGCCCCCGACAAGGATACCAGCCGCGAAGCCATCTCCTTCGCGCTGGCCTCTGACGCCATGGCCGAGTTTTACCTCGAAAAACTGCGCGAAGTATTCGAGCAGGAAGGTTACTACTGGCACTGCATCGACCGCGATAGCCAGTTGTTCCAGCTCCGCCGCAACACAACCATTATCGACCTCACGCGGAACCAGGCCGAATTACGCTTCCTTGTGCACCACGCCGACATCGGACTCATCCGCAACATGATGCTGGAGGCCTCGGCCGCCTTTGAAGACACACTACGATCGCTACAACAACCCTTTGATGCCAGAACCCTGAGCCAGGGAATCCTCGACAACAAGGAAACCGCCGCCAGCCCGACATTCTCTCTTGCGGGCACCTTGACCGAACAACATATTCTAATGCAGCTTCACGGTCGCACCAAGACGGAGATATACGAGGAACTGCTCGATCTGCTATATGAACGCGGCGACATCAAGGACCAGGAGGCCGCTCGCCAGGCGATCTGGGAACGCGAACAGAAAATGTCCACCGCGCTGGAGGCTGGCATCGCCATCCCGCATGGCAAGACCGATTCTGTAAGCAAGCTGGTTTGCGTGGTGGGCCTTGCAAAAGAAGGCGTCGCCTGCGATTCGTTGGATGGCGAACCCAGCCGCATCTTCGTCATGACGCTGTCGCCCCAAACACGCCCGGCTCCACATATCCAGTTCATGGCAACCATTACACAACTACTGAACCCCGCCGGTCGCATGTTTGTGCTCGAGGCTCGCACCCCCACTGATATACTCGCCTACTTGACCGGACAAACCTTTTCACCTGCGCGACGCATACGCGGACCGATCACCGCACCCCAAATCAAACTGGCCGAATGGCTTTTGCCGCAAAACATGATGCCTCTCCTCCGCGGACAATCCCCGGCGACAGCTATCCGCGAGATGCTTGATCATCTGGCAAGCAACACCTCTATCGGGAGCGTGAATATACTCGCCGATAAGATCATGGCAAGGGAAGCACAAACACCAACCATCATGGGCGACGGGATTGCCCTACCACACATTCGCACCAGCCAGATCGATCAAATACTTTGCGTCGTTGGGCGCTCTACCACAGGAATCGACTTCAATGGCGATGGCATCCCCGAAACCCATTTGATCTTTTTGATCTTGGCCCCCGAAAATGCCACCAAACCCTATATGCAGTTTGTGGCGGCTCTCTTCCGGCGCCTGCAGGCACAAGTGCGCAAAAACTTGCTGGCGGCTCCCACCCCTGAAGCCATGTGGCACGCACTCTGTGGCGATCAATAGCTACCGGACGATCACCAAGTCTCCCAGCGGACGTGCCCCTGCGTCCAGCAGCGCCGCATTCGCCGCAGCAGCCACCGTGAACACCGCCTTACCACCAGCCAGCAGCCTCCGGCTCAGCCGCTCCATACTGCTGTCGGGTGCCGCATACGGAATTACCACCACCTCTGCCAATTCGGCCACGAGCGCATTGCGCACACGCGCCTGCTCACGCGTGATCCGCTTTACCGATGCATCGAAAGGCGAAACCAACAGCAGACGCCCCTCTTCGACCGCACGCTGGCAATCCACCAGCGTATCCGGCAAACGCTGCATAAGCCCCCGCGCCAGACACCACACATGCGGATGCGGCGAGCACAACAAAATCCGCATGCACTCCTTCTCCATCGGCGCATGGAAGCCGCTCACCACCGTTACCCCCTCCGCCCGCAACCGCTGGCACAAATCATACGTCTCCACCACAATCGCCCCCGGACACTTCACCGAACACAGCAACCCCACCTTCCAACGATCCAGTATCCCCGCATCCCCCAGCAGATGCAGCGCATTACCATCGCACCCAACCTCCATCGCACACCCTCCACACTCTGTTCTTCCAACTCTTTCGCTCGCCAGCCATAGGCGTCTGGGTATCTGCCCCTGTTATTGATCGCACGCAGCAGCCAGCGCTTGCAAGGCCTCGAGACCGGTGGCGATGCGTTCAGCCGCGTCACCGCAAATCGTGGCATGGCCGACTTTACGGCCCGTGCGCCCAGCCTTGCCGTAGGCATGCAGGTGCGTCCCCTCGATTTGCAGAACATCCCCACTATCCGGCATGTTGCCGATAAAGTTCACCATGGCTACCGCAGGATGCCGCAGCGCGCAGGATCCCAACGGAAATCCCAGCACCGCCCGCACATGATTTTCGAATTGGCTGGTTACCGCGCCGTCAATGGTCCAATGCCCGCTGTTATGCACCCGTGGTGCCATCTCGTTCGCTAGCAAACCATCGCCCGTATCAAACAATTCCAAGGCCAGCACCCCGACGTAATCCAGCTTTTCCAATAGCAGGCGTGCATAGTTCTCGGCTTGCCCCTGCATGGGGTCGCCCGCTCGTGGCACCGAAAGCCGCAAGATACCATCCGCGTGCGTATTCTCCGTAACCG
>SLBU01000106.1 GCA_007126175.1 Kiritimatiellia bacterium | reverse complement strand
GATGATGCAGGGAGAAACTTTATTCAATCGTCAATCGTTCTCGTCGCCCGCTCTCGTCGGCCGGTGGACGATAGCGGGCGACGAGAGCGGAATACGAGTTTGGAAAACGATTGAAGTTACAGCTTAGTTACAGGTCTTCAGTCTTTCGTCTTCGGTCAAACTTGCTGCGGAGTTGGCTGAGCAATTCTGTGCGGGAGTTGGCGGAGCCTTCGAGCTGCTGATCGTAGGCTTGTTTGAGGATTTTTCCGAAGTGGGGGCCGGGTTTGAGACCCATGGCGATCAAGTCGTTACCGCGAACCCAAGGTTCAGGAAGGACGGGCTCTTGTTCGAATGCCTGTATTTTTTGTTCTAGAAAGGCATAATGATCGAGCATGCCGTGGCAGGCGCGGCAATCGAGGCGGTGCAGCTCCATTTCGGTGGGGAAATACGGGCTTCCGACCATGCGGCGCAGTGTGGATGTGCGCATCTTTTGCACTTCCATGAAGCGCATGTGGCCTCTCACGCAGGCGCATACCTCTTCGATAAGGGCATTGGACATGCGCAGACGCCGGAGAATCGATTCGGCCATACGGGCTCCGAGCTCGGCATGGCCGTGGAAGCGGATGCGATCGCCCGTGTAGGTAGCGGTGGCCGGTTTGGCGATGTCGTGCAGGAGCACGGCGTAGGCAAGGGCGGGGGTACGCAAGGCCATATCATCGAGCATCATCAGCGTATGGGTGAGAACATCACCTTCGGGGTGGAATTCCGGCGGTTGTTGCTGATGCTGGAGATCAGACACCTCCGGGAGAAAGGTGCGCAACAAGCCCAGTGTTTCGAGCGTCCAGACGGCTTGGCCGGGGCGCTGCGCTTCCATGAGAATCCGCGTGAGTTCATCGCGGATGCGTTCGGGGCTGATGTGTCTGAGCCGGGGTGCTTCGGTGCTGATTGCGGTGGCGGTGTGGGGATCGAGTTGGAAGTCGAGGCGATGCGCAAAGCGCACGGCGCGCAGCATGCGGAGGTGATCCTCCTGAAAGCGCAGGTGGGGATTTCCGACGCAGCGGATGATTCGCGCTTGCAGATCGTGTTGGCCTTGGACAAAATCATGGAGCGTCTGGGCGATGGGGTCCCAGAACATCGCGTTGATGGTGAAGTCGCGCCGTTGGGCATCTTCTTCTGCGGTCGCAAATGTGATGGCATCGGGATGGCGTCCGTCGGAATAGCCTTGATCGATCCGGAACGTGGCCACTTCGAAGAGGCAGCGATTTTGTTCGGCGATAACGACGCCGAAGTTCCGTCCGACGGCATTGGCGTGTGGAAAAACGTTCAAGACCTGATCGGGGGTGGCTGCGGTGGCAATGTCGTAATCATAGGGTGTGCGTTGCAAGAGCTGATCGCGCACACATCCGCCGGCCCAATAGGTTTCGTAGCCGGCTTGCTGGAGGCGTTGGACAAGGGTCGTGGCGGCGGCCTTCAGGTTTTGCTGCTGTTGGGGATCAGGTTGAGAGCTGGGTGACCACATGGTGCAGGATCGCTTTCATTACTGGCATGGTCCGGGTGGTGGCCGCGAGTACCTCATCGTGGCCGAGCGGGGCATCCGTTACGCCGGCGGCGTGGTTTGTGATGCAGGAAATTGCCCCCACTTGCAGACCCGCCGCGCTGGCCAGTAGGGCTTCGGGGACGGTTGACATTCCTACGGCATCGGCGCCGAGTGTACGAAACATTCGAATCTCTGCCGGGGTTTCATAGATGGGGCCGGATGTGGCGAGGTAGATCCCCTCGTGCACGCTGTGCCCGAGGGTGCGGGCCGATTGCAGCAGGGTTTTGCGCAGTTGGGGGGTGTAGACGCTACTCTGGTCGGGAAAGCGAGGTCCCCAGATGGTGTCATGCTGGCCGACGAGAGGGTTGTGGCCGATGCCGTTGATATGGTCCGTAATGATCATGAGATCACCAGGGATCAGCTTCGGGTTGATGCCGCCAGCGGCATTGGTGAGCAGAACGTGTTGTGCGCCGAGGCATTTGGCGACATATACGGGGAGTGCCACGGGGGTCCAGCCGAGCCCCTCGTACCAGTGGCGCCTTCCCTGAAAGATCAGGGCGGTGGCGTTGCCCGTCTGTGCGAGGAGTAGGCGTCCCTTGTGGCCGCTTACGCCTGGTGCGCCCATTGCGGGGATATTCTCGTAGGGCATTTCTGCCAGGATGGGGAATGCCGCGGCGATGTCGCTCCATCCGGAACCGAGGATCAGTACATGTTGAATGGCCGTAACGTGCAACTGGGCCTGTATGGCCTGCAGGGATTGGTCCAGTATTGCCTTGTCCATATGCCGATCCTTTCGCGTTAGGATCGGATTATAGGCATAATTCGTTCCAGGAGTAAAGCGGCACATGCGTGCGGTTCCGTGCGTTGGGGATCGAGCGTGATGGTCGGCTGGGGGATACGCGCCTCGTCGTCAAAGGCAACCATGATGCAGGTGCTTTCCTCAAAGCGCTGTACGATCAAGTCGGAGGGGATGGGCTGTTGGAGAACGCAGATCACGACCAGTCCTTGATCGAGGCAGAAACGGGCCAGATGGAGATGTCTGCGGATGCGCTCCTGTTCGTCGAAGGGGGTATCTCGCAAGTCGGCATTCAGGCCCTTGCGCGTGTTGTCGTCGGTTAAGCGGATCGCATGGATGCCTTGATCGAACAACGCTTTTTCGAGCAGGGCGGCAATGCGCAATTGCGCCGCGGGGTCATTGCCCGCAAACCATACACACAAGGGCGCATGCTGTTGGTTGCGGATTCTGTCGGAAAGGGCGACGAGACCAGGGGTCCAGAGCGTTTCGGATGGAGGCGGCAGGGAGGTCTGGCGCGATTTTTCGCGTTTAAGTTCAGAGATGGTCGATCGGGAGCTGTGGCGGATCATGCCGGCACCGACGGTGCGGAAGTCATCCGGATCGATCAAAGCAAAGCCGCCGGTGGCACGGTTGCGGTCGTAGGGATCGAAGAACAGGGGTTGTGCCGTGGTGATTCGCACGCGGGCAATTTCATTCAATTTCAGGGCGGGTGCCTCGCTGCGATGGAGCGTATTGACATCCAGCCGGTACAAGATTTCGTCGATAATGGCTTTACTGGTGCGTGTAGTGTGGCGCAGGAGCATTTCCTTTCCGGGGGTGAGATCCTGGCGTTCATCCATCCAGGCGACGGTCGCTTCAAATTCGCTTTCCACTTCGGGGATATTGTGGCGGCGGACGATCATGTCGCCGCGGCTAATGTCGATTTCGTGTGCGAGGGTCAGGACAATCGCCTCGCCTTCGCGCGCTTCGGTGAGGGTATCGGTGTGGCGAACGATGCGAGTAACGGTGGAGTGTTGCATGCTCGGGAGCACGATGATTTCCTCCCCGACGCGGATCGTGCCGGAGGCGACCATGCCCGCGAAGCCGCGGAAGTCCTGATTGGGGCGGATGACATATTGTACAGGGAAGCGGAAGTCGACGAGGTTGCGATCGGCGGTGATGGTTACGTCCTCGAGGAACTGAAGCAGGGGAGGGCCTTGGTACCAGGGCGTATTCTCGCTGCGATTGACGACATTGTCGCCGAGCAGTGCTGATACCGGTATGAAGGTTATGTCGTGGATGTTGAGTTTGCTGGCAAACTGGCGATATTCATCGGCAATTTCGTCGAAGCGCGCCTTGTTGAAGTCCACGAGGTCCATTTTGTTGACGCAAACGACAACATGCGGAATGGCCAGCAAGCTGGCGATAATCCCGTGACGCCGGCTTTGTGGCAACACACCATGCCGTGCATCGATGAGGATAATGGCGAGGTCGGCGTTGGATGCACCGGTAACCATGTTACGGGTGTATTGCTCGTGTCCGGGGGTATCGGCAATGATGAATTTGCGGCCAGCGGTCGAGAAGTACCGGTAGGCCACATCGATGGTGATCCCTTGCTCGCGTTCGGCGCGCAACCCATCGGTAAGCAAGGCTAAGTTGACGTTTTCCTCGCCTCGCAACTTGCTGGAATGCTCCAATTGGTCCATTTGGTCCTGGAAGATTTGCTTGCTGTCGAAGAGCATGCGCCCGATCAGGGTGCTTTTTCCGTCGTCGACGCTACCGGCCGTGGTGAAACGCAAGAGGTCGCGTTCCTTTACGATCGTCTGGTCCTGTATCGTGTCTGTGCTTTGCATAGCTTTGGGGGTCTCCCTCTAAAATACTAGAAATAGCCTTGTTTTTTGCGATCTTCCATGGCGGCTTCACTGCGTTTGTCATCGGCGCGCCCGCCGCGTTCGGTCACACGGGTGGCGGCGATTTCGTTGACGATATCGGCGATGGTATTGGCTTCGCTTTCAGTGGCACCGGTGCAGGTCATATCGCCGATGGTACGAAAGCGCACGCGCGCGTTTTCAGCGGTTTCGCCTGTGGTGGGCTGATTGTAGGGGCCGACCGCAAGAATGACTCCCTGACGTCGTACGATTTCGCGTTCGTGGGTGAAATATAAGGATGGCAAGGGAATGTCCTCGCGCTGGATATACTGCCAGACATCGAGCTCGGTCCAGTTGCTGATGGGGAATGCGCGGATGTGTTCGCCGGGCCGATGCATGCCATTGTAGAGGTTCCAGAGTTCGGGGCGCTGGTTTTTGGGGTCCCACTGGCCAAAGCGGTCGCGGAAGCTGAAGAACCGCTCCTTGGCGCGCGCTTTTTCCTCGTCACGGCGGGCTCCCCCGAGGGCGCAGTCGAACTGGAATTCTGTGAGGGCATCCAAGAGCGTGACGGTTTGCAGGGCGTTGCGGCTTGGGTTGGTACCCTCCTCTTCCTTGACGCGGCCGTTGCGGATGGAGTCCTCGACGGTGCGCACGAGCAGGTTGGCGTGGATTTGCTTCGTCCAGTTATCGCGATACACGATGGTTTCCTCGAAGTTGTGACCGGTATCGATATGCAGCAGCGGGAAGGGGATTTTGCCGGGGAAGAAGGCTTTGACGGCCAGATGCGCCATAATGATCGAGTCTTTGCCGCCCGAGAACAGCATGACGGGGCGCTCAAACTGTGCGGCCACTTCGCGCAGTACGTATATGGCCTCGGCTTCGAGAACATCCAGGGTGTTGCGTCGATAATCAGTCATGGTGCCAACTCATTCCTATGCTAGGGTAAAATGGTAAAGCGCATCGGTGCCGCGCTAGTGCCTAATTC
>SLBU01000087.1 GCA_007126175.1 Kiritimatiellia bacterium | reverse complement strand
TGCAGTAAAATCAGAAAATAAGCCAAACGTGCTAATGATCATCATTGATGACCTTAGAACAGAACTTAATTCTTATGGGAAAAGCAGGGTCATTTCGCCAAACATCGATAAATTATCCAGTGAAGGAATCACATTTTTAAACGCTTATTGCCAAAAGTCAATTTGCGTGCCTTCCCGGCAATCTTTTTTTACTGGCACTCGCCCTGACACATTTGGTTCTGGATTTCGTACTCATTTTAGAACAAAATTACCTGATGTCATCACTCTTCCTCAGCAATTTACAAGAAACGGCTACATTGCTGAATCAATAGGAAAGGTTTTCCATCACAGAGATGATATATCATGGAGTTCTCCATCTTGGGTGCCTGAGCCAGATCTTTGTTATCCAATTTATAGAACACAAGAAAATATTGATATTCAAAAAGAACTGATCCGAGATGGCAGATATGTGAAAAAAGATGACCTGTGGTGGGCAACAGGAGGCAAATGGGTTCAGGCAAAAATTTGGGAAGCACCTGACGTTGAGGATAATCAATTATTGTGTGGCATGTTGGCTGATTATGCGATTGACCGTTTACATACATTGAGAGACACCAATTTTTTCATGGCTGTTGGGTTTTTTAGTCCGCACATTCCTTTTATTGCTCCACAAAAATATTACGATTTATATCCCTTGAATTCAATAAGTTTGCCAGAAGACGGCGAATTGCCTATTGGAGCTCCTCATGTTGCAAGAAACCCCGGAGGAGAATGGAGAAACTATGTAGGTGTGGAAAAAAATTGGAACTTATGGCCCGACGAAAAAACACAAAAGGAATATATCCGAGGTTATTTGGCTTCGGTATCATTTGTAGATGCTCAAGTAGGGAAATTGTTAAAGGCGCTTGAAGACTTAAACCTAGCTGAAAATACAATTGTTATTCTTTTCAGTGATCATGGATATCATCTTTTTGATAAAGCTACTTTTGGAAAAAACACAAATTTTGAAAATGGCACAAGAGTGCCTTTAATTATCAGGCAACCGAATAACGAAAATTCCGGAAAAAAGACAAAAGCCATTGTGGAATTACTCGATATTTATCCGACTTTATGTGAAATGGCGGGCTTGTCCATTCCCAGCCATCTCCAGGGGAAGAGTTTTGTTGAATCTTTGGTCAATCCTTCTACAAGTGTTGGAAAAGAAGCGGCCTTCAGCCAGTTTGCAAGGGGAGGATATAAAGGCTGTAGTGTCAGGACAGACAGGTATCGATATACGGAATGGAGAAGAAAAACAGAAATTTTGTATGAACTCTATGATTATGAACTCGATCCCGGTGAAACAATGAATCGAATTGATGACCCAATGTATAAGGATGAAATTGCAAAATTATCCAACCTACTTGATCAAGTATTCCCGAATCCTTAGGCCTAAGGATTCTGGTTTAATAGGAAAGCAGGAATCATGGACGCCAATCATTCCTTTTCGGACCGGATGATCAAGGCGCGGCTACCAGTTCCCCATGTCCTTGATTCATCGGTATGGGTCTTGCCGGGATATGCCACCCACCATGGCCCCGGGCCTGTGAGGTCGAGATGCTGAACGAAGTTTTCGCCGGGTTTCAGATCGTTGGGCACATCGCGTTCAGAAAGGAGACCCTCCCGATTGCCATATGCAATCTTGGGGGTGAGAATCTCCCGGGTGGGACCCATTTTGAAAAAGTATGTGTTTTTAGCATCACCATCCTTCCATTACGGTTATCGAATATCGCCGTAACTACTGCTGATTAATACAATCTAGGCCAATGATACTGCGCAATGCACGTTTACATGACCGGTCAGCTTCCCGTCAATGCTAGTAGTCAGTTCAGTCGAAATCAATAGGCGCCAATGCCGAAAAGCACGATGCGAACGGTTTGCAATGCGATGCTTACATCCATGATCCACGTGTGGTTGCGCAAATAATAGATATCCAGAATACACATCTGATGAAAATTGAGATTGCTGCGGCCGGAAATTTGCCAAAGGCAGGTTAGCCCCGGCAAGCCACCATGCCGGATATAGTGCCAATCTTCCTCGTATTGCGCAAAATCCCGCTCCGGCAAGGGACGTGGCCCCACAATCGCCATTTCCCCCTTGACCACATTGATCAATTGCGGCAATTCGTCCAGGCTGAACCGACGCAAAAAACGACCAACGGAAGTAACGCGGGGGTCACGGCGAATCTTAAACAACGCACCACTACTCTCGTTCTCCGATTCCATGCTGGACCGTTCATCCTCGGCCTGGTGCCGCATCGTGCGAAACTTGTAGATATAAAACGGCTTGCGGTTGATTCCGACACGCTTCTGCCGGAAGATTGCAGGCCCCGGACTCGTGCACCGGATCAGCGCAGCAAGGATCAACAGTACGGGGGCCGACAACGCCAGCAACAACATCGCCCACAACACCGTCACCCCGCGCCGTATCATACTAGGCCCACCGTTTGCCGGCACATGGAAATGTACAAGCGGAACGCCTTCGAGCATGTCGCAAGGCAACCCGGCTTCTGTTACCAATACATCCAGATGCGGAGATAACACCTTGACGGGAACGCGCAATTCGGACGTCAACTCCAGAACCTGCATGATTTGCGCAACCGTCAGATCTGGTTCTGCAACGATCAACATGGCAACGCCGTCATGTTGCAAAGACGCACGAACCTCCCCGAACCAATCTGCAAAGGAAACCTTTGCCACGGTAGATATCCGGGCACGGCAATACACCCCGTGTGGTTCGAGAACTTCCAGGAGTTCTTGTAACACATCGGCCGCGCCCCCCGAACCAACCAGAAGCGCCGCACAACGATCCACCCCCCATCTCTGCCGTACCAAAGCCAACACCCAACGCGTGAACCCACGCAAAAGAGGACACAGCAAAAAATTCAGCACAATCAACGACGCAAACAAACTGCGTGGGTGATAGGTATTACGCGTCAGGTACCAGTAAATATAGAAGATGGCGATCGCAATCAGGTTGCAGACGAAAATGTTCCAGGCTTCGGGTTGCCGTACCAAAAAACGTCTTCCCGCATAAAGGTGGCGCAAGGCGTACAACAGACAGATCACAGCCGTCAGGATCAGAATGATCCGAAATGCCGACTGGTAGTAAAACCGCTCAAACGAAGCGCCAGCTTCCCCTGCGGGCTGCTCCAGCAGCAGCAACGTCACCCAATCATAAAAACGCCGCCCCACCCCACTCCGGAAACGAAACAGGATCGTCAGATAGTACGCCAGTGTAATTGCCAGGAAATCCGCAAAAAAATACGGCAGCCAAGGGTATTGCATCTTCTGGAAACGATCTTTCATTCTGCGAACTCTACTAGGATCCAGCGTCCTCTGCAAGTGCACGAATCCGCCCCGTAAAATACTTTGAGAATGCCGATTGACATTTGTCATGCTTTCGCGCATGCTGCATACCGATGTGTCGCATCGTTCGTGACACTGCAGGACCCTTCTCGTGTTGTGGATGTGGATTCCGAAGTAATACATTGCATGACACAGAAGAAGATGAGGGAACATGGATATCTATGTTGGAAACCTGCCGTACAGCGTGACGGATAGCGACCTACAGGATCTTTTCTCGCAGTACGGGGAAGTATCCTCGGCCCGCGTAGTAATGGATCGTGAAACTGGCCGGGCCAAAGGCTTTGGCTTTGTCGAAATGCGCGATAGCGCCGATGCAAACAAGGCGATCGAAGCACTCAATGGCACCGACATGAGCGGTCGCGCCCTGCGAGTCAACGAGTCCCAGCCCAAGCCCCGTACCGGTGGTGGCGGCGGCGGCGGCGGTGGACGTGGTGGTCGCTGGTAATTCGCGACTGACGCAAGGACGGCGACCATCACGGTCGCCGTTTTTTTTTGCCCCGAAAGCGAAAGGATTATGTCACCTCTTCCCCCAACCAATCGCCACCTACAGCCCCCCGAATCGGTACATACCGCACCGGATGGCACCAAAAAATATCTCTTTGCGCTGCCGGGCGAACTGGCCGTGGAAACGGTCTACATCCCTGAAAAAGAGCGCCATACGCTATGCATCTCCACCCAAGCCGGGTGCCGGATGGGCTGTCGATTCTGTGCCACCGGACAAATGCGATTGCAGGCCCAATTGACAACGCCCGAAATCCTACAGCAAATCACGCAGGTGCCTGAAGCACAGCAACTCACCCACCTCGTATTTATGGGCATGGGCGAACCCTTCGACAATCCCGCAGCGCTTTTCCCGGCACTCGCGGAACTCACCAATCCACGCACGTTCGGCTTTGCCCCGCGCCGCATCAGTGTTTCCACGGCGGGCGTTCTGCCCGGCATTCAAACCTACCTGCGAGACTTTGCCTCGCCTTTATCCATCAGCTTGCACTCCCCCTTCCACGAGGAACGCGCAACCCTCATGCCGATCGAGAAAAAATGGCCCATTGCTACCATTATGGAAACCATCCGCAATACGCCTCGATCAAAACACCGCCGTATTTTCTGCGAATACCTCCTGTTTCGCAACCGGAACCATACCCCCCGCCACGCCGAGGCCCTCGCTCATCTGCTGCAAGGTATTCCTGCTCGCATCAACTTGATGCGCCCGCACCCGATTCCAGGGGCAGACTTTGAGCCACCAGACGATCAGACCATCCTGGCCTTCCGTGATGCGCTCAATGCACACGGGCTGATTGCCACCATTCGGCGCTCCCGCGGCATCGAAATCGATGCCGCCTGTGGCATGCTCGCCACCAAACCCTGAGCCAACTACGTTTCCGGCTTGGTTTTTTCCTCCCTTTCAGGTTACCCTACGGCATGAATATTGCTGTCCTGTTGGATATAGATAAAAAATGCAAGGCCCCCCTACTACTGGCCCTGCCACTACTCGCCCTGCTACTGACAAACGGCCTGGCTGACGATGAACTGGATGAGATCCGGGCGGCCAACCTCGAAAAAAATGCGGCCTGGTTTGCCCAGATGCAAGCCATCGCCGAAACCAATACCCATTGGCATACGCTACCGCGAATTCTCATCGACACGACGGAACCAGCCATAATCTTCCAGGCCGAGGCAACTGGCTTGTCCGCACGCGAAATCGTCGAGTTCTTTCTGATTGGCGAACGCAGCGGAAATGCCTACGAAGCCACCGCCGTCGCACTGGCACAACCTGGCGACATTGCTACAGCCATCGAAATGCTCGGACTCCCCAAGGGGCTCCATCCAGACCCCGCCGCGCTGCGGTTCTGGCCGCAAGGCGAACGCGTGCACCTCTATCTGAACGAACACCACGCCGCCGACCTCATGCTCGATCAACGGACCGGACAACCGGCCCCACGCACCGGCTTCGTATTTACCTCATCCCACACGACCAAACGAGACGGAAAAGAACAGCTCTCCGCCCAAGTCGAACGACCCTTCTCCATTGCCGCGAACTACAACGAACCGCGTTCGATCCTCGACGTGCCCTTCCGCGCCCCACAAGCAGCCGTATACTCTCATCAAGTACAGAATCCCGAGATACGCTTCGCCCCCGGAGAACTACTTACCGTTCGTATCGTGCCGGAGCGCACGGACGGATCAAAACGCGTACAAACCATGCAACTGACCGTCTCCCACGCATCCCCATCTTCCGCACCCCCCGCCGCAGATCTACGCTTTCACCTCACACAGGCCAACGAACCAACGCAACAACCTCTGCTCGACAATGCACCGGTCGAACGTTTACTCATGACAATTCACGACATCGTCGAAGCAAACCAAGACCCATTCGTCGAAATCCATTATCAGGCGGAGTTACCCTTGCTGCATGCCCACAGTATGGCGCGACTGGTGGAGGCCATGGAGGACAACCACGGCCTACGCGTACTGCCCCCACCGCCAGGCACACTCTTCTACCGTGCCTTCAACCCCAACGAAGAACAGCGCAACCGTGCAGAACGCTTCGCGCACCCCTGGGAATTACACCTCTCCCCCGCCTCTGATACGCCGCCGCAACTCATACAGATTACCGAAGAGTGGACCCAGGGCAAAGCGCGCCCGGATATCACCATCGAGGAAATCGCCGTGACCAAACCAGAACAACTCTCAAAAATCATGACAGACCGCCGCCCCGGCATGAACGCGGTTTTTATCTATGCCCCGAGAGAAATGCGTATTGGCGCCATCATGGATGTGGTTCGTCACTTTCAGAAGACGCACCCACTCATCCATGTCTTTATGACACCGCCCCTTCACGACCAAACTTTCGGTGCAACTCCCGCAGCGACATCAGAATAAGCGTCGGACGTCCCCGCGGCGAGGTGTAAGGCATTTCACAACCCGCCAGATCAATCACAATCTTTTCGATCTCCGATAGCGATAGCTGCTTGCGCAACCCAACGGCTGCCCGACAGGCCGCCTCAAGCAGATGCGACTCCAAGGCCACGTTCCGCGCCCGACCACCAGACGCCTCCAAATCCACCATCACCTCCTGCAGCAAGGCCGTTCCGGATACCCCCGCAAAGAGCGACGGAAGCGCATCAATCAGAAAACTGTTACCATCGAAGGCCGAAATACCAAAACCCAACGTATGGAAAATCGACAAATACTGACGCAAGCGATCGGCATCCCGTGGCGTCAGCGTCACCGTCTCCGGCAGCAACAGGGGTTGCGAGGCCGCCTGGCGCAACGCCATAACCGAACGCAAGCGCTCATACAACACACGTTCATGTGCTGCTCGCGGATCCATCAACACCAATCCAGCCTCGGTCTCCAACGCCACATAAATCCCACCAATCTGGCCCATCACACGGCACCACGACCAAGGGGCCGCATCGCCGCCCAGCTCCTCATCCGCAGCCCGCGCAACCGTCTCGCCCTCCCCTCGATCATCTCCCGGCGCCACAGGCAAATCATCACCCGGCGCTTCTGCCGGCGCAGCAAACACCTCATCCACCGGACGCCCCTCCAATGGCAAATCGGGAACACGCGCCTCCCGACGCGGATAACGAAACGCATGCAACGGCGGTAAATCCGCAATCGGTAAACGCCCATCACGCGCAGGCAAAGCAGGTTTCACCGCTGCCGGCACGCCCGGTGCCACGTCCGGTACCGCAGCCGCGGTTCCCTCCCCGGCAACATCGACCCGCTGCAACGCCCCCGCTATGGCCGCTATCACCGCATCCCGCACTTGCATCGGGGCACGAAACCGAATTTCCTTCTTGGTCGGATGCACGTTTACATCTACCTGCGATGGTTCCAGTTCCAGAAACAGGAATACAGAAGGGAAGCGCCCCTTCGGTAGAGCCCCCTGATAGGCTTCCCCGATCGCATAGCGCAACAAGGCAGGGCTTACACTACGCCCATTTACAAAAAGATACTGCTCATTGCGATCCGCCCGATGCTGCCGTGGACTGCTCACATAGCCACGCACGGCTATATCCCGGCCCCGCCAGGAAACCTCCGCCAACCCATCAACTAACTCCGGGCTAAACAAATCCCGCAACCGATCCACCAAAGTCTCAGACCCCGCCAAACGATACCAATCCTTCCCATCTACCATCAAACGTAATGAAAGCGAAGGTTCCGCCAGCGCCTGCGTTAGAAACACATCACGTATATGGGCAAGCTCGGTCTGGTCCGCACGAAGAAACTTGCGCCGGGCCGGCACATTGTAGAAAAGATCGCGCACCTCGATCCGCGTACCCACCGGAGCACCGCAATCACGCGCCTCCTGCACCTGCCCACCGTGAATGAGAAGCTCCGTGCCCACGGACTCACCCTGCCGGCACGTCGTCAGACGGAACCGACTCACACTGCTGATCGCTGCCAACGCCTCGCCCCGAAACCCCAATGTCCGGATCACATCGATATCACCAACCGCGCGAATCTTGCTCGTGGCATGCCGCGCAACCGAAAGCAAAGCATCCTCGCGGTTCATCCCACGGCCATTGTCCGAAACCGAAATCAGCTTGCGCCCCGCGGCACTCACCGCCACCTCCAGACGATCCCCCCCCGCATCAATCGCATTCTCGACCAATTCCTTGACCACCGAGGCCGGACGTTCCACCACCTCACCTGCGGCGATCTGGTTGGCTACCTCAATCGGTAATACGCGTATCTCATTTCCTGCTTGCATGCCGTCAATGTATGTCATTGCGCCGCTCTTGCAAACGATAATTCCTGAAAGTGAGGATTGACACCAAAAATCTCACTGCTAGCATGGCAGCATATTGGTTTCAGGAATAATGCTGCCGAACGGCAACAGGAGTGCAGTCGTGGACAAGGAATTGTTGAACAGGAAAGTACCTGCGGAGCGAAAAGTATTCTTTATCAGCTTACGTGAAAATCCGCGTGGCCGCGTGCTACGGATCACAGAGGACGTTGGGGGCAGACGCGACACCGTGATGGTTCCAGCCGAAGGCCTGGAAGCCATTCGCGATACGCTCGACGAAGCCATCAAAATTCACCGTAGCACACCAGAAGAACAGGGTGCACAAGCCTAGACATGCACCAAACTCATCACAGGACACCATTTCGCATCATCGCACTCGTATGGATGTTTCTTTTTCAACCATACCTGCATGCGGTTCCGCCCATGTCTGCAGATGCCATGCTGGACCATGTAATCGCACAACTCCCCAGGGTGCAAGTGCTGGCAGCCGGCACCATCTTTGTGCGCCAGCGCCGGGGTATACCCATTGAAACCTACCGCTTTACCCTCGACGCTAACTGGAAAACCCATCAAACCACTGTCGCCTATACCATTGAGGACGAGTATGGCACCCCCCTCGAAGCCCTCACATTCCAGCCCGACTCCCAACCAATCTTTTCCTTTCGGCAAGGCCCTGAACTGCGCCCTGCACCGCTCCCCGATCTCACGGCAAACATTGCCCGCACAGACCTGAGCTGGCTCGATCTAAGCTTATATTTCCTTTGGTGGCGCGGTGCCAGACATGCAGGGGAAGATACCGTCCGCGGCTTCCACTGTTACATCATCGAGGTCGACGCCCCGACCGGCAGCGCCCATGGCACCTATGCCAGCGTGCGCCTCTGGATCAGCAGCGAACAAGGCCTCCTGCTGCAAGCCGAAGGACTCGACGATGCCAAACGCCCCATCCGGCGTCTCTGGGTGCAAAGCGTCCGACAGATTGAAGAGGAATGGATCATTCATACGCTCGAAGTCCAGCAAAGCAACCGTATCCAGCGCACACGCCTCCAGATTGTGGATGTCGAAACCAACCGGGGCGAAGCCCTATGATACTCGTGGGTATTCCCATCCTACTACTGCTTTTCATGGCATCGGCGTTCTTCTCGAGTGCCGAAACCGCCATGTTTTCCCTCAATTCGCTCATGGTCAACCGTATCCGTAACGAGCGCCCCTCGCGCGCAGCCGTAGTCGAATTACTGCTCGCCCGCCCCACCCGGCTTCTATCAACGATCCTCATCGGCAATACCATCGTCAACGTGGCCGCATCGGCACTCGGTTTCACCATTCTTCGTGCCTTGCAGGTGCCGCACACGGAAGCGGTTGCCATCCCTGTTCTCACGATTGCCGTATTGATCACTGGCGAGGTAATCCCCAAGCGTATCGCAATGCGTCATGCTCCCGCTCTCGCCAGTGCCTATGCCATCCCACTCTATGCGCTCATGTATATCCTGGCACCCGCCCGCATTCTGCTTGAACGCGTCACCCAACTGTTTGAACACAAACTCCCCAAACCGCGTAAAAGCCTCAATGAAGAGGAATTTCTCACGGCCGTCGAACTCGGCGAGGAAACCGGCATCCTCAATGAAGAGGAACGCACGATGGTAGATGGTATCATCCGCCTCGAGGAAACCCAGGCCAGCGATGTCATGACCCCCCGCGTCGACTGTATCGGCATTGATCTCGACGATCCCCTCGAAGAACAAATTGCCACCACCAAAGGCTGCCGCTTCCATTTCCTGCCGCTCTACCGCGAAACCATGGACCAGATCGAAGGCTTCCTCGACGTACCACGATTCATCCTGAATGGCGGAACCGATTTCTCCTCGTCTCTCATCAAACCCTATTACGTCCCCGAAAATGCCCCCCTGGATGCGCTACTCACAACCTTTCAACGCGAAAACCGCCGCATTGCCATTGTCGCAGATGAGTTCGGCGGCACCGCCGGCCTCATCACGCGCGGCGATATCCTCGAGGAAATTGCAGACGACGTCGAAAACGAGTTTGGAGAAACCCCATCCGTCATCCAGCAAACCGGACCCAACATCTGGCTTATCGCCGGCAGCACAAGCATCGAAGATGTTAATTATGAGCTGGATCTCGAACTCGAGGCCGACGGTGCCGACCGCATCGCCGGCTGGGTCACCGCCCAGCTCGAACATATTCCCAAAGCTGGCGAAGTAGCGATTGCACAAGGCGTCCGCGCAACCGTGGAGCGCGTCCGGCGCCAGCGCATCATGATGGTGCAATTGGAAATTCTACCACGCCAACCACAAGACCCCGACGAGGCAGAGGAGGATATGCTATGATCACCCTCACCCTCCTGCTGATCGGCCTCCTCTTGACCCTGCATGCCTTCTTTGCCGGCATCGAAACCGGCATCATCTCCATCCATCGACTGCGCCTGCGACACTATGTTCGCAAAGGCTCTAAACGCGCCAGGGTTCTCGAAACCTTCGTCGAAAACTTCGATCGCCTCCTTGGCACAACGCTCGTTGGAACAAACCTTTGCGTCGTCATGAACGCCGTCCTCGCGGCCAGCCTCGCATTGCAGACCGGTATTCCAGGCGCCCAAGCATCGTCCTCCATTCTCATCGCTATTCTTGTGATCATCTTCTGTGAATACCTCCCCAAAGCCTGGTTCCAAGCCCGGCCCATCGATCGCTGCCAGCGCTTTGCCACTGCCCTACTCACGGCCGAATGGATCCTGCGACCCTTCTCCATTACCATTATCGCTGTTGCCAAGCTTCTCTCACCCGGCGAGCGCACCTTCTACCGCCCCACAGCCGTCGTCTCGCGCGACGACCTCAAAGTGCTCGCACGCGAAGGCGAGATCGACGGCGTACTCTCCTCCAAGGAACGTTTCATGATCCATCGTGTCATCGAACTCTCCAGCACATCCGTTGCGCAGATCATGACGCCGCTCGAGGAAATGATTACCGTGCAGGCGGACATGCCATTGACCAAACTCTATGAAGTTGCACGTGAAACCGGCCTCACTCGTTTCCCTGTGCAGAATACCGACGGCGATTACACCGGCATCGTAAACGTCTGTTATATTATCAGTCTCGTCGGCCCCCAACCAGAGGGTAAGGTCGCTGCCTATACCCGCCCCCTGAGCATGATCCCCGCCACAACCAAGGTAGATGCGGTTCTCCCCCTCATGCGGCGGGCACGCCAGCCCCTTTGCCTTGTGCGCAAGGCTGGCACCGTCGTCGGACTCGTCACAACAGAGGATGTATTGCGGATCATTGTCGGGAAACTCTAGTCATGCAAGGTATGCAAACTCATTGCCCCGTCTGCCAACGGTTCTGCGGCCCCGTCAGCACATGCCCCTATTGCGACACAACCATTCCCCTGCCAGCGCTCTACAGGCGCTTACGCCTCGGGGCCTGGCTCCTCGCCACCGCCGGACTCCTGCTCCTCATCGTGGCCGCCCGCAACAAACCACCAGACACCGTACCCATTACTGAAATCACGCCAGCCATGCAATTTGCCCGGCTGCACTTCGAAGGCACCCTCACACGTACACCCCGCATCAGCCGCAACCAGCGCAGCGCATCCACAAACCTCGACGACGGCAGCGGCAGCACCCTCCGCCTCGTATTTCTGGACGAGGCCGTACAAGCGCTTCAACAGGCAGTGCCCCCCATCAAGCAGGGCAGCAGGGTCCGCGTGCACGGCAGCTTACGCATCAATGCCGATGAACCACCCGTATTATTTATCCGTAGCAACGAACAATTTGCGCACATAGAGGACGCACCGTGAATTGGGCCTACCTCCTTCCGGCGATCGTGACCATACTCGCAGCAATAGCCGCAGCCATCCTGGCCTGTATCCCGGGCCTGCACATCTACAATCTGCTAGGACTGCTATTGTGGATCTGCTTCCAAACCATAACCACTGGCACCATCGCCCCCGAAATCATCGTTGCTGTTATCGTCGCCACGATCAGTGCCTATGCCGTCGGCAATACCATCCCCGCAATCCTCCTGGCGGCCCCCGACGAAAGCGCCCTCCACACCGTGCTCCCCGGACAAAAGATGCTGCTCGCAGGCAAGGGGCGCGAAGCTGTTATGTTTACAGCGCATGGCAGTTTTGCCGCACTCCTTGCCATCCTCGTTGCCCTTCCGCTGCTTCCCATGATCCTTCCAACCATCTACGACGTCACCCGCCCACATACCCATTGGATCATCTGGGCCATCATCCTCTTCATGCTCCTGTCTGAATGGCCCAAACCTATCCCCCCCGGAAAAAAGCCTCTTCAGCGTTTTCTGCTCGCCAACAAGGCCAACACCATCGGACTCATCGTCTTCGGCCTATCCGGCCTCCTCGGATTTGTCCTCTTCTTCCGTTCCCCCCTACCCTTTGCCAATGCATTTCTCAACTTGATGCCCGCCTTCGTCGGACTCTTCACCCTGCCCTGGCTCCTGTACAATGCCTGCAGCAACCTGCAACCCCCACCCCAGCAACCCTACTCCCCGAACCACAACACGCTCCATCGCGCCAACCTGCGCCACGGCGCACTTGCCGGCATCCTCGGCGGAGGCATCGCCGCCTTCTTCCCTGTCATCACCGGCGGCATTGGCGGCATGCTCGCAGGCCATGCCACCGCCCTACGCAACAGCCAAGCCTTTCTCATCTCACAAGGAGCCTCCAAAACCGTCTACTACGCGGGCGGCATCCTGCTGCTCTTCATGCCCGACCTGCACCTCGCACGCGGGGGCGGGGCCTGGATGCTGCGCACCACCGTCCTGCCCGGCAGTCCCCATCTCTACTGGCTCGCCGGCGGCGCCGCCATCCTAGGCGGGGCCATCGCACTCCTGCTGCTCATGCCCCTCGCCAGCCTCACGCTCCGACTCGTCGCCACCGTCGGCTATCGCAACATCTCAGCCCTTGCCGCCGCACTTGTCGTTGCACTCGTCGCCTTCTTCTCCGGTTGGATCGGAATCGCCGTCATGCTCATCGCCACCGGCATCGGACTTCTCCCCCTCTTCCACGGTACCCGCCGCATGAACGCCCTTGGTATCATCCTCCTACCTATCGCCTGCAGTATGTCCGGCATCGCCCCCATCATCACCCGCATTCTCTTCGAATAACACAGCAGACCAAGGTCTTCGCGCATGCTGCCGGATATAGCGCCCAGTCTACGCGCAGAGAGAAACCGACCCGCTACGGCAACATGTAGCGGCGATCGAGCGAAAACGCATTCGGAATATGGCGCACAAGAATTTTGTCAGGAGGATCTTCCGGACACCCGATAACCTCCACCACATCAAACCGAAAATAGATCTTGGGGGAAGGAAGACGTTTGATATACCGCACCGCCGCACGCGACAACCGCTGGCGTTTGGCACGATCAACAGCCGCAATCGGCCGCCCGTATCTTTCACTACGCCGTGTCTTCACCTCCACAAACACGAGCTGCTCGCCATCTTGCGCCAACAAGTCAATCTCATCGCGCTTGCCAACCCGTAAACGCCGCGCACGAATGCGCAAACCTGCTTCACGTAGATGCTGCTCGGCGAACCGCTCCCCCCATCGCCCCACCTCCAAATGGCGCGGCGTTGCAGCGGCTCCAGCCTCACCCATCGCGCGAAACGGCCAGAACCTCATCGAAATAACTCCTGCTGCACCGCAGGAACACGCCCCGCACGAATCGCGGCAGCCTCACGAACCGGACGAAACGAATGGCGATGCTCGGGCGTACAACCCAGCTCCAATAATGCCTGCATGTGAAACGCCGTACCATACCCCTTGTGCTGCGCAAAACCGTACCCCGGATAACGCGCATCCAAACGAACCATGAGCCCGTCCCGCGTCACTTTCGCCACCACACTCGCCGCCGCGATCGAAAAACTCAGACTGTCACCCTTGACGATCGACGTCGACACCACGGGCAAACCACGAACCGGCAAACCGTCCACCAGAATATGCCCGGGTTTGATGCGCAAGGCATCCACGGCCCGCGCCATTGCAAGATGCGTCGCACGCAGAATATTCAATCGATCAATCTCGGCCGCTTCACTCACCCCAATGCCAATATCCACCACAGCAAGCTGCTGAAGATGCCCGAAATACTGCTCGCGATCCACGACCCCTAATTGCTTGGAGTCCGTTAACCCCGCAAGGGGTCCGCGCAGCTCAGCTTCCGCTACCGCCGCAGGAAAAACGACTGCTGCCGCAACCACCGGGCCCGCCAGAGGACCGCGCCCCGCCTCATCTACACCAGCGACCGCTGCAACATTGCGTTGCCATTGCAGTCGCTCATAATGCAAAAGATCATTTTTTGGCAACGATCTTCTCTTTCAAGCGGGCCTTCTTACCGGTAAGACCACGCTGGTAGTACAACTTCGCACGGCGCACATGCGCAGAGCGAACCACCTCGATCTTCTCGACAAAGGGCGTATGTACCGGGAAAACACGCTCAACACCCACACCATGCGAAATGCGCCGCACCGTATACGTCTCCGTACCGCCGCCACCATCACGCGCAATCACAATCCCTGTAAACAACTGCACACGCTCTTTATCGCCCTCGCGAATCTTCACGTGTACCGAAACCGTGTCCCCAATCTCAAAATTCGGTACATCCGTCCGCAAACTCTCTTCACCAATCTTACGTACAATATCTGCACTCATTGCTTCCTCCATCCCGCTCTACATGCCACTCATTGCAGCAAATCGTTTCTACGCTCTCGCGTGCGTGCCTCCGCCTGCTCCCGGCGCCATGCCGCCACAGCCGCATGGTTCCCCGAACGCAGCACCTCCGGCACCCGTAATCCCCGGTATTCCACAGGCCGCGTGTACTGCGGATACTCCAACAACCCCTCCGAAAACGACTCCTCCTCAGTCGCACCTTCCCCTCCCAGAACCCCGGGAAGTAAACGTACCACCGCATCCACTACTACTGCCGCCGGTAATACACCATTGGTCAATACATAATCCCCGATCGAAAGCTCTTCCGCCGATACTAACCCGCGAACCCGCTCGTCAATCCCCTCATAATGCCCACATATAAAGATCAAATGCGACTCTTCCGCCAACGCCCGCGCCATACCTTGTCCAAATACCTGACCTTGCGGACTCATCAATATCACACGTGAGTGCGCCGTCCGAATTGCCTCCACTGCCGCCACAATCGGCTCGGGCTTCATCACCATTCCAGGACCACCGCCATACGGACGATCATCCGTCGTGCGATGCACATCATCCGTAAAATCACGTAGATCAACCGTGTGTAGAGAAACCTTTCCCAACGCTACGGCCCGCTTGAGCATGCTCTCACGGATAAAACCATCCAGCATCGCCGGGAATACGGTTAATACATCAATACGCATCTACTACGCGTCTGTCTTTTCCGTCTCTACCTCTTCCGTGGCAGCATCCGCCGCGACCGCTTCCCCCGCAGGTGTGGATACTTCCGTGGCCACCTCCTCCACGACAACAGGGACTGGCTTCTCCGGCGCAACCTCCGCAACCGCAGGTGCCGCAACCGCACCCTGACGAGCCTTCTTGACCAAGCTCGCAGCCGTATCACTGATCTTTGCTCCCACACTCAACCAATAATCGACACGGTCCATCTTCAACGCAAAGGTCTCCCCCTTTGCCGCTGGGTCGTACCAACCTAAAATCTCGAGATTCCGACCATCTCGTGGAGACCGCTCATCGGCGGCTACCAGCCGGTAGCAGACATCATTCTTCCCACCGGTTCGCTTCATTCTGATCTTAACTGCCATGTTTCCTCCCACATAAACCAATCTATCATCCCGCGCGCGCAGACCGCCTATTCCGGTATGCATCGCGTTCTTCGCATCCGCTGCGCCCGCTCTCCCCCGACACGAACAAATACGCACCAACCCCTTTACCAACAAGGGCTTGGTGCACCCGAGAGGACTCGAACCTCCACGCCCTCGCGGGCACATGGACCTGAACCATGCGTGTATGCCAATTTCACCACGGGTGCGTTGCGCAAGACTGCTCTTGTACAAGGCGTTGTAACCTATCAGAACAGCACACAATCGGTCAATAGCCAATTTGCCCCAAATGATTGCCGCCCAAACCTCATGGGGCCACCGGCATCCACAAGGTGCGGATCTGGTTGTTTTCCGGACGGGTATCTTCCGGCACCACGACCCGTACGCCGACATCCAGAACCGCATCATCCCGCACATGCGCCTGCGCATCAAAGCGGTGCGCAATACTTCGGCCACGACCGACCCCTTCAAAATCCAACCGATACTCATGATCATTCACAACCACAATCATTTCCACCGCCTCCAGATCCTCGGTGCCACGATTCTCGGCGGCAACCGTGATCGCCCTTACCCTCCCATCCGCATGCTTGTGAAAGAATGGACGTAGTACCGCCATGTCCACAATCCCCGATTGATCCTTCTCCAACACCCGCAACGGACTTACAATGCCTGCCCCTGTAAAGACATTTACGCCTGGCTCCCCCGTATCATTCGCCAATGCACGCAGCAGATGGTGCACCGACGCACCATCAAGGGATCGATCTATACTCAAGGCAAGCCCCGCCGTGGCAGAGACGAAGGGGGCAGCAGTCGAAGTGCCCGAAAAGGACACACGCTCGCCCCCCTCCATAGGAACTCCTACCCCCACGCCGGGTGCGGCCAGGTCAACCCGATCGCCCCGATTCGAAACATGCAAATGCTGTTCATTGGCATCAATGGCTGCCACACTCAGCACCCCATCGTAGGCTGCCGGATACGAGACGCGCGCGACGCCCTCATTGCCCGCAGAAGCCACAAGCAAAACCCCTTGCGATAAGGCATACGCGACCGCCTCGGCCAGCACCCGGCTCTCCCCGCGTGTTCCAATGCTCATATTGATCACCTGCGCACCCGCATCAACTGCCTCACGAATCCCCTTGGCCACTGTAAATGAATCCCCCGTCCCATCCTGGTGCATCACCTGCACATCAAGCAAGGTCGCCCCCGGCAACATCTCACGCAAAATCCCCGCGACCAGTGAACCATGCCCGCCATAGCCCCCCTCGCCAACCAAATCGATCCGCTGTGCAACGCCAATCCCGGAAATTCCCGTATCCAATAC
>SLBU01000072.1 GCA_007126175.1 Kiritimatiellia bacterium | reverse complement strand
CGCTTTCAGTATATTGTGCATATGTCTCATTGCACGATACAAGAAGCACTACAAGTGTTATTGAAAAAACGAGGTTCTTCATTTTTATAGGTTTCCACTACTGAGCGCTTTCACGGTGGAAATCTGCCGAAACGGGCTGGTGATGTCAAGTCCGACAGCGCGCATCGGTATCACGCGTGCGCGTGCGCAAGTTGATAGCGTTTGGCAATGAAGGACGTTAGCGACAACCAAGCCTTCCAGGTTGAGCGCAATTCGCGCTTCAAACGGCGCACTTCCAGATGGACCCATTGGCGCTTGACGGCCGAGGCCGACTGTAGTTCCTCGAGCAGCGCCACCAAGGCATCTGCTTTTTGCTGGAAACCATGTTCAAACTCTTCCAGTCGAGCGCGCATCTCTGCCGCCATCTCATCCCAATGGTTGTGCAACAGCGGGAGCAGCAATTGCTTGTCCTTTTGCACGAGTATGCGCTGTAGGCGGATCCGCTGGAACGAGCGCAACTCTTTTGCCAGTCCGAGCCGGGATGCGGACCATATCAGCCATTTGGTGGGATCGAAATGATACCAGCGAATGCCATTGCGATAATCCCCGGCAAAGGCGTGGTGATAGTTGTGGTACCCCTCCCCGAAGGTAAGAAAGGCCAGCAGCGCATTATCTACCGCCGAGAGCTCCTTGGCAAAGGTCTTGGAACCCCATACATGCGCCAGCGAATTGATGAACCAGGTACTGTGATGGATCATGAACAAACGCAGGAGAAACCCCGCATAGAAAGCAACGAATGGGTGCAGGAAGAGGCAACCGATCAATACAACCGCCACGTTCATCGCAATCGTCAGTGCGAGGTAGTGCTGATGCTGGAAGCGAACGCGCGGATTGGCATGCAAATCGCGTACGTGTTTGATCTCTACATCCGGCCTGTGCGAGAATAGCCACCCCATGTGCGCATACCAGAATCCCTTCTTGATCGAGTAGGGGTCGGCATCGGTATCGACATGCGCGTGATGGCGACGATGATCGAACGACCACGCCAACGCCGACCATTGCATGGCAAGGGTCGATCCCAGCAGCACCACCCACTCAAAGGCAGGATGTGCCTTGAACGTACGATGCGCAAATAAACGATGGTATCCCGCCGTGATCGACAACCCACCGATCCCATAGGTAGCAACAAGCAGCACGAGCGCCGACCAACTGAATCGAACCACAAATAACGGCAGCAGCGCCACGACCAACACGTGGTACCCCACCACAAAAAAGAATATCCCCCAATTTTTTATCTTCATACCTACAAACCTTACACCATACACAACATAACCAAAAAATGACTCCAATCTGGTGTCATTATAGCAGGCCAACCATGCTTCAGCAATGACAAAACAAGATACGATGGGACACCCTATCTGAGAAGGGCTCAGATTGTGTGTCCCTATGCGCTCGGTAAGCGGTTGTTGTCAGGGTTTGTATACACGAAACCACCAATAGGCAACCACCACCGCCAAGATCACGAGCAGCCCCACAAGACGCCAAGGCCGCGACTTGGAAACAAAGGGATCCTCCAGCGTCCGGGCAGAGCCGGGCGGCAATTGTGCCAGTGCCGTGAGGGAAACGCCAAAAGCCGTATTCATGCGTGCCCGCACATTCACTGCCCAGCCATTTGCATCCAGAATTGGTCCCAGATTGCGTTGCCTGAGCTTGATTGCTGCAAGAAGCATGGACGGCCCCGAAATCAGGAGAATGACGCCCAATACCCCCAGCGGCAACCAGTATCCCAGCCCGAACAACGCATGCAGAAAGCCTGCCACCAACGCACTCATGCCGCCAATCACGGTGCCAATTAAGGCAATCGTCCCCAACTCGATCTTCGGTGTCGTCGCGGGCATCCCAGAGACCGGTTTCTGATCCACTGTGCTCACCGCCGTGGCAGCATCTCCCATCTTCGCCAGAGAAGCCTCCTCGGCCGCTTGCGCCCGTTTGGTCATCTGATCCTCGATCATCCGTACAAACTTGCGATATGGCAACCAGAATGCCTCGCGAATACTGATCGGGTTGGCCACCATCCGCGTAATCGTAGCGCTCCAATCCCGTCCTTCACGATCATAGAACACGCCATTGCGCCCTACCCCCAGATTGATCGAGTCACCATCTGTCACCACCGCCACAATGCTGCGCTGCTGGCCATCCAACCGCCGCACATCACAATACACCAGAAAAGCGGCCGAGAGCCCTGCCAATTGGGCATGTTTCGCGGGGTCCGAGACATCAATACAGAGATAGCACGCCCGCCCATCCAGATACAGTGTACCCGCCTGAAATACCGCTGGATTCGGACCATAAAACTCCGTGAAATTCACGAAGTTCGACACTACGAGATACAAATCGCGATGAAACCGGATCATCTTCTCCAATTTGTCGATCTGGGCATTTTCCTCCTTGAGCTTGGAATCTGCTTGCAAAAGGGCCCGAATTGCCGCCACCGGCTCCGGCGCTGCCAACTCCGCCAGGCGCTCGTCCCCCAACGCCATCACCGACTGAGGCGGACGTGCATCCTGCCACGCCAGACACTTCGCCAGTTTGGCTTTGATTTGTTCCCATTGCGCATACTCCAATGTGCACACATCCTCCCCTAGTAGCGGATGCACCGTCTTCTCCGCAAACGTCTGCACGCGCGCAGCCCAGGCCGGATTCACACCGCTGTCGAGTGGCAGCGTGGCATCCGGCTCAATGCGCGCCAAGGGCAAAGCGGCGGTTTCCACTGCGCTGGCGCTCAACTCCGCCTCCGCCAGCGACGCATACACAGAAGCATCCCGGTTCAAGGCAGCCGTCGAGCGACCATCAAAAGCGGCCAACCGGCATCGCGTAAAGAAATCGTCCCCCTTGGCAATCAAGGGCCGCAGCGCATGCGCGGCCGCAATCGTTGCCTCGCGTCCCAGCGGCATCGTGGTTTCCGCATCCGCCTCCGGCTGGCGCAACCACGCCATCCCCACTGCCGCCTGACGCAGAAACTCATCCAGCGTATTCGCTGCAATGCCCTTCTTGCCACTGCGATCCACCTGCCCCTCGCAGACCCGCAGTATATCTTCAATGGCTTTTTCCAGCTCCGGATCCCCTGCACTCGAAGGCGGCAATATCCCATCCCCATTGAAACGCGTATTCGCAAAAATACGTTCCTGGCTCGATACATCGTCCAGCGTAATCACCGCAGCATCCGGCTTGCCCAGATTATCCAACAGGCGCCGCGCCCCCTTCAGCAGCATCTCGTCCTTGATATCCGCCAGTGCCACCGAATCCGTGCCTTGCAGCAGCGTCCCCAGATCCACAAACACCGCTTTGCACCAATCCAATGCCGCCAACAGCTCTGGCGGACGAATGGTTCCATCCTTGTCCGTATCCAGCAAATCTGCCGTCCGCGGATCCATCGCAATCCCCCGCGTCGGCATACACAGCGCCATCCACAACTTCAGATCCAACGCAGACAAATGGGCCAGATCCGCACCATCGCGCAACACCACCTGATCCACACCGCCAAGCCGACAAAACTTCCACCGATGTCTACCGCCTACCGCTTCATCCACAGCCACCTCCCATTTATGCATCACAAGGAGCCCTTTCCTTAGCTGCACGAAGGATTCAGGTCAACACCAAGATTTTCCGGATAGATCAACATCGCCGGAACGTGGCTCGCAAGTATGCAGGAACGTGGCCACTTCCCGGATCGTGAGCACGTGTTGATCGCCAACCTTCTGGGACTGGTTGCCGGCATAGACCAGCGCACCGGACTGCACCTTGGGGTCAAGCGCGCAAAACGTCCGGATGGGCTTCAGGAAGTCGGAATGATAGCTGCGGGCAGCCTTGATCTCAATCGGACAAAGCTGTCGATGCCGGGAATGAATCAAATCAATCTCGAAGCCCTTCTGGTCCCGGAAGAAATATAAATCCGCATCCTCACCACGATGCCAGCAGGATTTCAATGCTTCGATCACCACCAGATTTTCAAACAAGGCACCCAGCAACGGATCACGGCTCACCTGGGCTGGTGAACGAATTTCCAGCAGGTAGGCCGCCAATCCAGGCTCCGTGAAGTACAGCTTCGGCGATTTGATGAACCGCTTCCCGAAATTCTCATAGTATGGAGGAAGTCGGAATACGACAAACGATGCCTCCAGTACAGACAGCCATTCCTTCAGTGTTGGCGAACTGACCCCGACCTCCCCACTGAGCGAATGCAGATTCAGAACCTGACCGACCCGGCCGGCCAGCAACTTCATGAAAAGCTCGAATGCCTGTAAATTTCGCAGTTGAATCAGTTGCCGGACATCACGCTCAATGTAGGTCTCGTAGTAGTTTCGGTACAATCCGGTGGGCGGCATATTCTCCTGATACAAACGCGGCATGCAGCCGCGGAAGATCAGTTCGTCCCGATCCTGGATAACGCCGGCCTGCTCCAATTCCACGACCGATAGCGGCAACAGCCGAAGCAATGCCGTCCGTCCTGCCAGCGACTGCACAATACCGGCTTTCAACTGGGGCTGATGAGAGCCGGTCAGAATAAACAGGCCCTTGGCACCGGGCTGCGCGTCGACCATGACCTGCAGACTGCTGAGCAACGCAGGCACTCGCTGAATCTCGTCAAGAATCAGCGGCGGCGGGTGGCGATAAAGGAACTCATTGGGATCGGCCAGCGCCAGCGCACGCAATTCAGGATCTTCCAGGTTGCAGTATTCATAAGCGGGAAAACAGGTCCGCACCAAGCTGGTCTTGCCGGACTGCCGCGGCCCCAGCAGCGTAATAACCGGATAGTGACCAGCAGCCTCCCTAAGCGGGCCTGCCAGTGTCCGTGGAATCCAGTTATGCTTGCCGCAAGTCTCTTGCTTCATGACACCAGAGTAATTGGGTGCGTTTTAAAGTTCAACCTTAATATACCCAAAAATAAAAACACCAAACACAAGAGGGGACAGGAGGAACAACCACGAGGGGACAGACTTTAACCACGCTACGGGCCAGGCTGGAGCCTGGCGCTCCCAGGTGAGTGGCTCCCGCACGGCGGCCACAATTGGATGCTGCACGTGCTGCGCATCGTCATTATCTTGCAGGGATCTCAGATAGTGTGTCCCCTTGCCGGACCGAACGGTGTGGAAGTTGACTGATTTTGGAAGTTTACGCCATCG
>SLBU01000137.1 GCA_007126175.1 Kiritimatiellia bacterium | reverse complement strand
GGCGGATTGGCAGGATTGAGTAGATCCGCCCCCGATCCATCCCAGGTGCGAATCGTGGTCAAGACCCAAGGATCCGTATCCTGCGGGTGCTGCCCCGGAACCACCCCGGCGTGCACCAGTAGATAATCCCCCAGATCCAGCCACTGTGGCCACTTGCGCACATCCTCCACAAACTCCGCCAAGGACGTACCAAAATCCTTGGCAAACCGATCGCGATATTTCGCATGCTTGTTGCCTGCGTCATCGAGAAGATGCAGCATGCTCCATTCATGATTTCCCATGATCGATTCTGCCTGCACGGCACAGAACAAATCCCAAACGCGCCGAGAATCAGGCCCCTTATTAATCAGATCCCCAATAAAAATCACGCGATCACGCCCGGGCACCACATGCGCTTCACGCAGCAGTTGTGCCAATTCCAGGTGGCAGCCGTGCACATCGCCAATGATAATCGTGCGCCCGCTTTTCTTGTGTATACCAAGACCCACCGACTACTCCTCTCCAGCGCCGCATACCACGCGCGCCGAGCTGCTAGGCTTCCTGCATGGCGGGAAATTGCAAACAAAGCTCTTCGACTTCCCCACGAATCCGAACCAACAGCTTTTCATCCTCAGGAGCACGCACAACCGCACTGATCCAGTTCGCAATCTGCGTCATCTCGGCGGTGCCCATGCCCCGCGCGGTCACCCCTGGCGTCCCGATACGAATGCCCGATGTAACAAAGGGACTACGCGTGTCAAAGGGAATGGCATTCTTATTCACGATAATACCCGCCTGATCCAAGGCCTGTGAAACCGCCTTACCCGTACTACCGGCTGCCCCGACATCGACCAGCATCAGGTGGTTGTCCGTGCCACCAGAAACCAACGTCAACCCCTGCTCCATGAATGTTTCCGCCATGCGCTTCGCATTGGCCACAATGTTCGCGGCATAGGTCTTGAACGAAGGCTGCTGCGCCTCGTGAAAGCAAATCGCCTTGGCCGCAATCACATGCTCGAGCGGCCCCCCTTGCAGGCCCGGAAAGACCGCCTTGTCGATCGCGGCACCATAGGCCCCCCGGCAAAGCACCATCCCACTGCGGGGCCCCCGCAAGGTCTTGTGTGTTGTCGTCGTCACAAACTCCGCATGCGGCACCGGGCTCGGATGTACGCCGCCCGCCACCAAACCGGCAATGTGCGCCATGTCCACCAGAACCTGGGCCCCCACCCCATCGGCAATCTCACGGAAGCGCTCAAATGGAAGCACACGGGAATAGGCACTGGCACCTGCAACAATCAGTTTCGGCTTATGCTCCCGGGCTAAACGCGCCACCGCATCAAAATCAATCAACCCGGTCTCGCGCGATACACCATACGGTACCACATGATACAGCATCCCACTGAAGTTTACCGGCGAGCCATGGGTCAAATGCCCCCCATGCGCCAAATCCATCGCCAGAATCGTATCACCTGGTTGCAACATGGCATGATACACCGCCATATTAGCCGAACTGCCACAATGCGGTTGCACGTTCGCATGTTCAGAACCAAAAAGCACGCACGCCCGATCTATCGCCAAGGTTTCCACTGCATCGACAAAGTCACAACCACTATACCACCGCTTGCCAGGGTAGCCCTCTGCATACTTGTTGGTCATGATCGAACCCTGCGCCTGCCGAACCGCACGACTCACACCATTTTCCGATGCAATCAAATTCAGCGTCTTGCGTTGGCGCTCGGCCTCCAGACGAATATTATCGTACACGGACGGATCAACAGCCCGGATCGAATCCGTGTCCACGGCAAAAGCCGCAAAACGTGTCTGCTTTTCCAGACGACGGCTATGCCGTTCCGCCCCCGTGAAGGTCTCCGCCAACCAAGTCTTCAAAATTTCGATGGCACTGTCCGTATCCGTATGTTCCGCACCAAAAATCAGAATATTGGCATCATTGTGCTGGCGCGCCATAGCAGCCATATGTGGCGTGGTGCACAAAGCCGCACGCACAAACGGATAACGGTTCGCCGCCATCGACATACCGATTCCCGTCGTACAGACCAGAATCCCTTCATCCACATCCCCGCGATCGATGCCATTTGCAACGAGCCCGGCATAATCCGTATAATCGACAGAACCATCCGCAGAACGGCTGCCATAATCCACCACCGCAATCTGCTCCGCCTGTAGACAATCAATCAATGCTGCCTTTAAGGCAACGCCACCGTGGTCTGCACCAATTCCAACTCGCATCCTCCACGCTCCTTTCCTCGCTCGTGACAGCCCCATTCAAGGGGCCTTGTATCTATCCAAAGATTGGGCCAATCCCGCCAAGGCATCCGTGATCTCATCGCGTACATACCGATACACATCCATCGACAATCCGATAGGATCCAGCAAATCGGTTTCCTGGGCATTCGGCTTGAATCGCAACAGCAGTTCCGTCTTGTCCACACTTGCTGGATACATATCCCGCAAGTAGGCTTGATGTCCACTGGTCATCACCACAAAAAGACGGGCCGTTGCCGCCATCTGTGGAATCACCGGCTGGCTCCGGTGCCCCTTCAAATCCAGGCCGCGTTCCGCCAGCGCCTGAACCGCATAGCGGCTCGCCGGCACCCCATAGCTCGCTGCAACACCAGCCGACGAAATCCTCCAATCCGGATGCGTATCCTTGACCAAGTCCCGAAACAGGCACTCCGCCATCGGACTACGGCAAATATTGCCGGTACACACAAATACCAAGTCTTGCATCAAACATCTCCCTGGGTGGCTACGGCCTTGGCCGCGATGTCACGCCTGCACCAGCCGCCCGCAAAGCCGATGCAGTCGATACCGGCATAGGCCCGCTCAATCGCCTCGGGCAGTTGACGCCCGAGGGCCGTCACAGCCAGCACACGACCGCCCCCCGTCACTACCGCGCCCCCATCCAAACTCGTTCCCGCATGAAACACCGTTACCCCCGCAACCTGCCCTGCTTCCTCCAGACCTTGAATCACCGCACCCTTGGCATAAGCGCCCGGATACCCGCCCGCTGCCATCACAACCGTCACACAGGCATCCGGTTTCCACGCCAGCATGGAAGCCGATAGCGTACCATCGATACAGGCATCAAACAACGGGAGCAAATCCACGTCCAGACGCGGCAAGATCACTTGCGTTTCCGGATCCCCGAAACGCGTATTGAATTCCAGCACCTTCGGCCCTGCGGGCGTCAACATCAAACCTGCGTACAAGACGCCCTTAAACGTGATGCCGCGCTTTTGCAACTCCACCAGTGTACGTGTAAAAACCTGCTCCTGAATCATGGGCCAGAGTTCGTCCGTAACAACGGGGGCAGGCGAATACGCCCCCATCCCCCCCGTGTTCGGACCGCAATCCCCATCATGCGCACGCTTATGATCCTGGGACGAAGCCAACAACACACAATGTTCCCCATCCACGAGCGCCAGAATCGAGGCCTCCGGCCCCACCAGGCATTCCTCAATCAGAACCCGAGCACCGGCCGCACCAAATACACGCGCACACATTGCTGCATCAATCGCCGCCTCCGCTTGCGCAACACTCTCGCAAACCGTAACCCCCTTGCCTGCGGCCAGCCCTTCGGCCTTTACAACAATTGGTGCACCTTCCTGCCGCACATAGGCCTTCGCTGCCACGGGATCGGTGAAGGTGGCCGCACGCGCCGTCGGAACACCTGCCGCCTCCATGACCTCCTTCGCAAAAACCTTGCTGCCCTCCAGTTGGGCGGCCAACCGGTTCGGCCCAAACACCCGCAATCCCTCTGCTTCCAACAAGTCGGCCAAACCGCCACAAAGGGGTGCCTCCGGACCAATCACCGTGAGGTCCGGGCGCTCCACCTTGGCCCAATCCACCAGTGCCTCGATAGCATCGGCTGCAATGGGAAGATTCGTCCCCAACCCTGCGGTTCCGGCATTCCCCGGTGCACAAAAAAGCGTGGGCGCACATCTGTCCTGCGATAACTTCCAAGCCAACGCGTGCTCACGCCCCCCACCACCAACCACAAGTACCTTCATTGATCCCCTCCTGAAAAAGTTCGCAGTCTACCTGATCCCTGTCATGAGTCAACGCTGCGCTTCGGCAAGATGCGCCAGAATTACACCAGCACTTTTGTGCATCACACCGCGGCGCGACGCCACCAACGCGGCAGCACGCGCCCCAATAGCGGTACAATATACCCGATCCAAAAGCAATTTCTCACAGATCCGTCCCAATTCAGTAAAGTCAGACACCTGCAAAATCGCGCTAGCCGCACGCAAATCCGCCATCACACCCGGAAAATTCTCCATATTCTCGCCTGTTACCACGGCCTTTCCGAGTGCGGCGGGTTCCACAGGATTCTGCCCCCCATGGTTGCCCGCCATGCTCTTGCCGACAAAAACAAAATCCGCGAGCCTATAATAGCCCGCCAGCTCCCCCGTTGTATCCGCAAGCAAAACAGCAGGGGGCGAGATTGCGCCCCTTTCGGATGGCTGCGCGCCCATCGCCGTCCGCCGGACATACGGGAGCCCACTCGCCTGCAGCAGACTTTCCACGGCATCCCCCCGCTCAGCATGGCGCGGCACCAGAATCGCTTGCAGCTCCGGACATTTCTTGCGCAATCGCCCGAACACCTCCAGCAGCCCCGCCTCTTCCCCCGGCCAGGTGGACCCCATCACCCAAAACCGACCCGCTGGATCCATCCCGGCCTCCTGCACCACCTCACAAGCATGCTCCCGGGCCGCCGCATCCGGCAACGGCAGATCAAATTTGGCCGATCCCAGCACCTGCACCCGCGCCGCGCCCAAGGCACCAAGACGTAACGCATCTTCCTCGGTCTGCACCAGAAATGCCGTCACCAACGCCGCTGCGCGCCGAAAAAATACGGCCACTTTACGATACCCGCGAAAGGAACGCGCCGAAATCCGACCATTGACGACCCACACCGGCACCGCACGGCGTGCCAAGGCACGCAGCAGGTTCGGCCATAACTCACACTCCAGCAACACAAATGCCTGCGGCTGCACTTTCCGCAGGACACGCGCCACAATCCACGGAAAATCAAGCGGATAATAGATCAGCACATCTTGCGCCCGCTTACGCTCTTCCAGGAGGGTATAGCCCGTAGATGTCGTAGTGCTGATCACAAACTGCAACGTCCCGTCCAACGCCGTCATCTCCGCAATCAAAGCCAAG
>SLBU01000120.1 GCA_007126175.1 Kiritimatiellia bacterium | reverse complement strand
GTTTTTTCTTTCGAACCCCCCAGCACGACGAGGCCATTGCGCGCATGATGTATGCGGTACGGCAGCGCAAGAATGGCACGATTCTCACGGGTGGCTATGGAAGCGGGAAGTCGCTGGTCAGGAGGATCTTCCTGCAGCGGCTCTCGCAGGTGGGGTCTTTTTCGCTGGCGCAAGTGGATAACCCGCTGCTCTCGGCGGCCGCGTTATTGCAGGATATTGCGATGCAATTGGGCGGGCGTTCCGATGTGGCGGCTGAAGGGGGGGACGCGTTTCGTCGGATTGAAGCGACCCTGCGTGCGCGGCAGCGCGAGGGGGGGCATGGTATCGTATTGATCGAAGAGGCCCAGTTGCTTGCGGATCTGGAGCGACTCGAGCAACTGCGGCTGCTGATGAATCTGGAAGGGGATCATGGTCGCCCGCTGCTCACGGTGGTGCTGGTCGGAGCCCTGGAGTTGATGCAGCATGTCTCGCAAAGTCCTTCGCTGCAACAACGCGTCAGTGGGTGCTGGGTACTTGAACCCTTGGCCCATGAGCAGGTGCGGGAGTATGTGAACTATCGTCTACGGGTGGCTGGGGGGAACGGTTGGATTTTCGAGGATGGGGCTGTTGATGCGCTCTTCTCCTACAGTAAAGGAATTCCCCGCTCCATGAATCAGGCTGCCGATCTTGCCTTGTATCTCGGCATGGCTGAATCCGCGGTGCGGATCGATGCGGAAATTGTACGTCGCGTGATTGCTGATCTTCAACGAACCGCTTCCGTTTGGCAGGAAGGAGAAAACGCATGCACATAAATGATAGCTGTGGCTATGCGCACGCCGTATGGCTGTGGGTAATGGTGGCATTGCTTGGCGCCGCTCCGTTGGCGTGGGGAGAGTCTGCTGCGCGCGTCAGTCACTATGAGCGTGCCCAGTTCTTTTATGAACAGGGTATTGTCTTTGAGGCGATCAAGGAGTTGGAAACCCATATTGAAAATGTAAGGGATGATGTCGAGGCACACATGTTCCTAAGCCAGTTGCTTGCAGACGTGGGGCATGATGAGCGTGCGGCGGCAACATTGGCGCATGTGTTATATCTGGATCCCGACCATCAGGAAGCCGAACGACTCTTAACCCGCATGCGTAACAATTTAGGCCAACGGGTAGACCTTGAGAATCCTGATGCAGTTTTACAGTATGCCCGTATATCGGCGCGTCCGGGCAGCTATGAGCGTGCCGCAACCTTCTATCGGCGCGCGTTAGCGCTGGTCGATACGACGGCGGTCCATTTGGAGTTTGCCCGGATGCTTTCCTGGGCCGGTGCGTATAGCGAGTCCGCGCACCATTACGACATTGTGCTTGCGCGCAACCCCGGCGCTTTGGATGTGATGCGCGAAGCGGGACGTGTGCTTAATGCACAAGGGAATTTTTCGCGTGCGATCGAGGTATTGGAAACCTATCGTGCGCGCCGTCCGGAGGACACCGGGGCCTTGTTGGATCTGGCCAGGGCCTTTGTCTGGGCTGGGCAGGGAGAGGAAGGCCAACGGGTTCTCCATGAGGTCATTCGTCTGGAGCCCGATCGGTTGGATATCCTGTTGGTGCAGGGATCACTGGCCGAGTTGGAAAATCGGGTATTGGATGCCTACCGGTATTATCAAGCGGCCTTGGCGCGTGCTCCGGATCATGCCGAAGCGCTGGCAAGGTTGGCGGATCTGGATCGCGGGAACCGGATTGCGATTGCCAGGCTGCGCGAACAAGTTGCGCTCGAACCCGATGACATGGCGGTTCATCTTGCGTTGGCTGGGCTGTTAGAGGCGGAGGAGCGCTATGGGGAAGCCATTGTGCTGCTAGAGCGCGCCAATCGACGGCGACCGGAACATGAAGAGGTGTTCCGTGCACTGCGTAATCTGCGCTCCCGCGATGTGGCACGCGTACAGGCGCGCTTGGACCGTTTTCGGTCGGTACGTGCACAACGGCAGCAACAGCAAGTCGATCGCTTGCGTGAATGGTTGGATGCCAATCCTCGGGATGTGCGCACGCGTCTGGAACTGGCGGGGCTGTTGTTTGATGCCGGGCAGTATGCAGCGGCACAAGCAGAGTTGCTTGTGGTGCAGCAGGATATGCCGATGGACCCTTTGGTAATCGAAATGATGAACTTGCTCATGGCCCGGCAGCGGGAACGCGAGCCGCAGGATGGTGTGCGTGAAGGGAGGCTCCTACAATGATCCGGAAGTTACTGCTCGGTTCCCTGGTCTTGATCCTCTTGGTTTTTGTGTTTGTTACGTACGTGACGGTGATGCGGACGGATTATCAAGTCACTTCTATGTTTGTAAATGCCTCGATGGTCGTACTGTTCGCATTTCTCGTGCTGTTGATCATTCGGTTTTTTATCCTGATCTATCTTTCCTATCTGCACCATATTGACCGGAGTAAAATTCCGGATTATCTGGCGGAGTATCTGGCCCGCCCACAGGGGCTGCACTTGCCGCCTGTTTCGATCATCGTGCCCTCCTACAATGAGGGGGTTGTCATCGAAAGTTCGATCCGTTCGTTGCTGAATTTACAGTATCCGGCGCTCGAGATCCTCGTGATCGATGACGGTTCCACGGACGATACCTATAAACGCGCGCGGCGGTACGCTGGGCGGCATGGTTCGACGGTGGTGCGCGTGGAAACCAAGGTAAATGGGGGTAAGGGGGATGCCCTGAATTATGGCATTGCGCTGGCAACCGGAGAGTTTGTTCTGAACGTGGATGCTGATTCGCGTTTGGAACCGGCTTCGCTGTTGTATGCGGTCCAGCATTTCAAGAATCCGGATGTGGGGGCCGTGGCTGGCAATGTCAAAGTGGGAAATCGCCATAATCTGTTAACCAAGATGCAAGCCTTGGAGTATATTGAGGGGCTCAACTTGGTGCGGCGGAGCCAGGGGTATTTCAGCGCCGTGAATATTATTCCCGGCCCCTTGGGGTTGTTCCGGCGAACGGTCTTGCAGGAGATTGGGGGATACGAGCTCGATACGTTTGCGGAGGATTGCGACATCACGATCAAACTGCTGATCCATGGCTATAAGATCGAATACGAGCCCTATGCCATTACCTGGACGGAAGCCCCCGAAACCATGCGCGATTTTTTCAAGCAGCGCTATCGCTGGACGCGCGGCATTCTGCAGTCCCTGCGCAAGCACTATAAAAGCATGTTCAGGGGGGTTGGTTTCATCAACACGTTTATGCTCTGGTATATGGCGTTCGAGTCCTTGGTATGGCCCGTCATGAATATTTTCGCCCAGGTATATTTTTTATATGTGGTTATCTTTTTCGATCTGGCCACGTTCGTGATTTTCTGGTGGGGACAGTTAACGGTACTCGATATTGTCGTGGCCATGTTCTGCTTGAGTATGGAGCGTGAGAACATGAAACTCGTGCCATATTCTATCGTCTATCGCATTTATTTTGTGGTGTTAACGGATGTGTGTAAAGTGATTGCCTCGGTGGAGGAATTCTTGCAGATTCAAATGACGTGGGGCAAGCTGAACCGATCCGGCAAGATGAGTACGGGAGGCGCAAAATGACAAAAAGGAGATCGCTGCAATGGGTAATCTGATAGGAATCCTTTCGACCGTGATTCTGGTAAGTACGGTGTGTACATTGATCTTTGCGGTTGGCGCCTATGTGGTTTCGCGCAAGGGCCGCAATGGCGTTGGCGAAGGGGAGGAGATCAACATTCCCGGCACGGATGTGGCGGATGCTTTTCCTCATAACGCACAAGCACGGTCGCCCACGCTTTTCAAGCGTGTGCAGCCTTCGGGGGGCGGCACGCAGGATGCTGTAACACAAACCTCAAACGCTTCAGATGAGTATCAATGGAAATAAAACCTGAAAAACAAAAGGATCGGCGGCTACGGTTTCTCTGGTTGCTCCTATTGGCCAACCTAGTGCTGATCTTCGGGATCTGGCAGTATCACCGCCTGTTGGTGGAGGTGTCAGATGGTGCCACCGCAGGCTTATACCAGCGTATCTTGCGGCGGGGGGGGCAGGATGCGCTCGAGGGCGAGTCCTTGCGTGTTGCGCTGTTGCGCTCGGAACCAACGGCACTCTCGTTTGGTGAGAATCGCGATGGGTACTATAACCTGCTGGAGACGTGGCGACGTTTTCTGGAGGCGGAAGGCTTCGGCTATAAAATAGTGGAGGAAGTGCCCCAAGGGGCAGACGCCGCGCGTTTTAATCTGTTGTTGCTGCCGGCTGCACGCAATATGAGTGGTCGTGATCGCGAGGCCGTCAAACGCTTTCTGCGTTCCGGGCGGGGGGTCGTGATGACCTGGGCCACGGGTACGCGCAACGAGTATGGCCAATGGGAACGGTACTCGCTCTTGCATGAGGTAGCCGGTCTTGATCTGGCCCCGACGCCCCCCGTGAGTGCCAATAATAATGTTAGTAAGGTGCTGCTTTCGGGCGGTTATCCCCTGACGGCGAACTTGTATCCGGGCACGATGATGCGTATTACGGCATTCGATCAACCGGTTGCCGCGATCGTCCGTGAAAGTCGTGCCCGTATTGACGGGGTCTGGACAAACCCCGAAGACCCCTCGTTTGCTTTGCATAGCCTGCGCGATCGCGCTGCGGTCGTGCACGGTAATTATTTTGATGGTCGTTTTGCCTGGATGGGATTCACCATTGGTTCTGTGCAGCAAACGCCAGGACAACAAGATGCCTTCGCGACCCTATTGCGCAGCTCCTTGTTGTGGGCAGGCCACCAGGTGCATGCCTTTAAGCCGGTTTGGCCGGGTAACCGCATGAGCGTTGTGTCAATCACCCAGAATATTCTCAGTGTCGAGGATTTTGATGCGGCCATCATGGAATTGTGCCGTCGTTATGGGGTTCCGCTAACATCCTTCGTTCATCCTGCGCTCTTCCAGTCGCACCCGGAAGAGGTTCGGCGTTTGGGGGAATTGGGGGAAATTGGGGTGCTGGCAGCTCCAGAGTCAGACTACCACGCCAAGTCCCTGCAAGACCAGCAGCGTGAGATGCGGGCGTGGCGGGCGGCTGCCGGCGCAGTAATGGCGGAAGAGCCTGCCGGGTTGCGCTTCATGGATACTGATCCCCCTAGCGACGCGACACTAGACGCTGCGGTGCGCGCCGGGTTCCGGTACCTGACGAGTCAGCATGTTGACCGCATGGTACCCGAGCCTGTGCGTTCGTACCGGCCCATTCGATTTGTCACCCGTCCGCAAACGCTGTGGC
>SLBU01000102.1 GCA_007126175.1 Kiritimatiellia bacterium | reverse complement strand
TGCGCGGCCGATCCGCAATCCCTTTCACCGGTACCGCCCGCACCACCCCGCCCTTCTCCACCACACTCCGGAACGCATTGAACGCACTCTCGGCAAAAATGTCGGAGACATCACGAATCTCAATCGGGATGCGCAAATCCGGTTTGTCGCTGCCGTACTTCAGCATCGCTTCCTTATAAGGAATCCGCACAAAGGGGGCCGCATCCACGTGCCAATCCGAAAACTCCGTAAAGATGCCATGCAACACATCCTCAACCGTCGCAAAAATCTCGTCCTGCGTCGCAAACGCCATCTCGATATCAAGCTGGTAAAACTCCCCCGGCGAACGATCCGCCCGCGCATCCTCGTCACGAAAACAAGGCGCAATCTGGAAATAGCGATCAAAACCGGATACCATCAAAAGCTGTTTGAAGAGCTGCGGGGCCTGCGGCAAAGCATAGAACTTGCCGGGGTGCACACGGCTCGGCACCAGATAGTCGCGGGCACCTTCCGGAGAGCTACTCGTCAAAATCGGCGTCTGGAACTCAGGAAACCCCTTCTCCGTCAACCGTCGGCGCATGCTCGCAATAATATTGGCCCGCAACAGAATATTCCGCTGCATTCGTTCACGCCGCAAATCGAGAAAACGATACCGCAACCGCGTCTCTTCCGGCCCTTCCTCGTCGCCCGCAAGATGCAAGGGCAAAGGCTCCGCGGCAGACTGCACATACACATCATCCACCACCAACTCAACAGCCCCGGTCGGCAAATCCGGATTCACCGTCTCAGGCGTACGCGCCGCCACACGACCGGTAACCGTCACAACACTCTCCGAACGCCAACGCTGACACGCCTCAAAAAAAGAGGCTTCCGGGTGAATCACAATCTGCGTTACGCCATAATGATCGCGCAAATCAATGAACAATACTCCACCATGGTCCCGTTTATGATAAACCCAACCTGATAGCCGCGCCTCTTGCCCAGCGTCACACTCCCGTAACGCCCCGCATGTATGTGTCCGATATGGATGCATCGTTTCCCCTGTTTACTATATCCCGCCTCAGCCAATAACGACCGAATCACGATGTTTATTCTCAAAAACCTTGTTATCGACTAAATCAACGCTTTCCGTCAACCGATTTCATACGCGACTTGCAAGATTCCGCCGAATGCTTCACACTTGCATCGTACGACGAAGATTGCTAGTAGACATACCAACCACAGAAAAGAGGATCGATTATGCAAGTACTTATCGAGGATATCGTCATCAAGGATCGGGTGCGAACAGAAATCGGCGATCTCAAACCCCTGATGGAAAGCATGCGCCTGCACGGCCAACTCAACCCCATCACCCTCTCCGGCGAAAACGAGCTCATTGCCGGACACCGCCGCACACTCGCCGCACGCGAACTGGGGTGGAAATTCGTTGAGGCGCACATCGTCGAACGCGCCTCCGAGGTAGAAAAACTCCAGCTCGAGCTCGAAGAGAACGTCCATCGCAAAGACTTCTCCCCAGAGGAACTGCTTGCAGGCTACCGACGCCTGGACAAACTGCTGCACCCAACCATCGGACGGCGCATCGGAACCGCCCTTAAGTGCTTCTTCGGCAAAATCTTCCGCCGCAAACCGAAAAAAAACACCGTGCCCGCCCCGCAAGTGCAGCCCGAACAGGAGAACGGAGCCAGCACCCTGCGCCCTGCCAACGCCCCTGACAACCCCGCACCCAAAACAGATACAAACCCGCAAACCGACCAACGCCCGCCAACCGCAGAAAAAGAAAGCGACGTCATCGGCAGCCAATTCGGCATCTAGCAGCCCGCCGCCACGTTATGCCACCATTTCACGCATCCGAAACCGAAGCACTGTAAGGGTTCTTACATCGAAAAGATAGTTACAGCATGAATACACACAGAGTTGCAGAATTGGTACGAGAACTCCTGTTCGAAATCGGCGAAGATCCCGATCGCGAAGGCTTATGCAAAACCCCCGAGCGTGTGGCCGCCGCCTATCGTTTTCTCACCTCCGGATACCACACCAATATTGATGCCATCGTCAATGGTGCCGTATTCGAGTCCAACTCCCACAACATGGTGATCGTACGAGATATCGAAATCTACAGCCTCTGCGAACATCACATGTTACCCTTTTTCGGCAAATGCCACATCGGCTACATTACCGACAACAAGGTACTCGGCGTCAGCAAGCTGGCACGGATCGCCAATGGCTTTTCAAGACGCCTGCAAATCCAGGAACGGCTCACCGAACAAATTGCCAAGGCCGTGCGCGAGGCCATCGGCGCCGAGGGTGTCGGCGTAGTCATGGAATGTCGCCACATGTGCATGATGATGCGCGGCGTCGAAAAACAGAACTCCGTAATGACCACCTCGTCCGTCCTCGGAACCTTCCGCTCCGATTCCGCCACACGCGCCGAATTCAACAATCTCATCCTGCGCGACGCAACCCGCTAACGAAACGTATGCTCCTGCGCCGGAAAGACCCCCGTGTCAACGTCGGATACATACGCCCGGAATGCCTGTGCCATCACATTTTCCAAATCGGCATACCGCTTGGTAAACGTGGTGCTCACCCCCGAATCGATTCCCAGAAGATCACTCGTAACCAGTATTTGACCGTCGCAATAGCGTCCCGCACCAATCCCAATCGTTGGCACACCAACGCTATCCGTGATTTCTCGTGCCAACTCCTCCGGAATGCATTCCAACACAATGGCAAATACCCCCGCCGCCTCCAGCGCTTGCGCATCCGCCAGCAACATTTTTGCCTCGTCCGGCTTGCGTCCCTGCACCTTGTAGCCCCCCATGGCACGCACACTCTGTGGCGTTACACCAAGATGCCCAAGCACCGGAATACCATTAGAAACCAAACGCGCCACCGTCCGGGATCGGATCGTCCCACCTTCAATCTTGACCCCATCCGCACCGGCCTCCTGCACCAGGCGCCCCGCATTCTTGAGCGCCTGAGCCGGCGACACCTGATAACTCATAAACGGCATATCCGCTATCACCAAGGCCTGCTTGACCCCCCGTACCACGGCAGCCGAGTGATGCACCATATCCTCGATCGTCACCGGCAAGGTCGTCTCGTACCCCAGCGTCGTCATGCCCAGAGAATCCCCCACCAGAATCAGCGGCACGCCTGCGTCATCCAGCAAACGCGCCACCGCAACATCTGCCGCCGTCAGGCACGCAATCTTTGCGCGCCCCTTGCTGGCTTGAATACGTGTCGCCGTCCACTTCTTCATATCGCCCGCAGCCCCAATACATCCTGCATATCATACAGCCGCGGCTTCTTATCCACCACCCACACCGCCGCTTGCAAGGCCCCCAAGGCAAATGCATCGCGGCTCTTGGCATGATGCGTCAACGAAACACGCTCCCCGATCCCGTCAAAACACACCGTATGATCCCCCACAACCTCCCCCTCGCGATACGAGCGGATCGCAATCGAACCATCCGGATACTCGTCCTGCACCCCTCCTTCATCATGCACATACACCTTCTCGAACGAAACGCCAGCCCCTTCCGCCACCTTCTCGCCCAAACGAAGCGCCGTGCCACTCGGTGCATCCCGCTTATGGATATGATGCGTATCATCAATCGTCACCTGGTAGGACGGCCCCAGCAACGCCGCCGCACGCTCCGCCATCGCAAACAACAGATTGACCCCCGGGCTCATGTTTGGTGCCCACACCACCGGAATATGCTGCGCCACCTCGCGCACCACCTGTGTCTCCTCCTCCGATACCCCCGTCGTTCCTAGCACCAGCGCCCGCCGGGCCTCCATCGCACAGCGCGCATGCGCAGGAACCGCCGCATGCAAACTGAAATCAATTAGCACGTCTGCCGCATCAATCACCGACGCAACATCCGCGCAGAGAGCCACGCCAACAGCATCCAGTCCGGCAATCTCCCCGGCGTCCTGCCCGAGCTGCGGATGCGCCGCATGTTCAATCGCCCCCGCCAGCACCACGCCCTCCACCTTTTGGCAGCACCGGATCAACGCTTGCCCCATACGTCCCGCCGCTCCCGCAATCACAACCTTCACCGTCCCTGCACTCATATCACACCTGACTTTTCCAGAATGGCATGCAAACGCTCGCGCAACGATGTCTCCATCGGGCACAACGGCAACCGGAAAACCTCCTCGCACAATCCCAGCAGTGCAAGTGCCGTCTTCACCGGCACCGGATTCGTATCCAGAAAGAACCCTGTCATCACACGGTAGTAGCACATATGCAACGTCCGCGCCGCATCCCAATGCCCCGCCAACGCCGCTGCAACCAACTCCACCATCACCTTCGGAATCACATTCGCGGCCACACTAATCACCCCACTGGCCCCTACCGACATCATCGGCAACGTCAGCGCATCATCCCCCGACAACACCGTAATATCGCAAACATCCCGAATCTGGCTCACCCGGTCCACACTCCCCGCCGCCTCCTTCACCGCCACAATCCTCTCATGCGGTGCCAGCCGTGCAACCGTATCCACCGCAATCTCCTTGGACGTGCGCCCCGGCACATTATACAGCACCACCGGCAGCCCCCCCTTCTCTGCCACCTCCATGAAATGGCGGTACAAACCCTCCTGACTCGGCTTGTTGTAATACGGCGTCACCTGCAACGTTGCATCCGCCCCCACCGCCTTCGCCTGCTGCGTCAGCTCCAACGCCTCCGACGTCGAATTGGCCCCCGTCCCCGCAATCACCATCGGTCGATCCTTGCAGCAAACCTTACCCACACCGCAAGCCTCCACCACCGTCTCGATCACCTTGATGTGCTCCTCATACGACAACGACGGACTCTCCCCCGTCGTCCCCACCGGAACAATCCCAGCCACACCCGCCTCGCATTGCCGACCCACCAAAGCCCGCAAACAGTCATAATCGACCGTACCATCCGCCCGGAAAGGCGTCACTAACGCCGTATAAACACCCTGAAACATCAAAATCCCCCCTCTTGTGCAAAACTACCCTGCAGCCCCCCTACTTGCTGCCAACAACATAACAAGACCCAGCCCCGCACAACAAGCCGAAACACAAAATCCTTGCCATCAAAGTGGAGCATGTGGGCGTGGGGAGAGTCGAGAGACTCACCTTGTAGGCCCCGCCAGCAGCGTGCTCGTTTCATCGCCTACCCCTACCCCTCCGGCGGTACGCCGCCCGCCGCTACCAACAATGCATGCAAGTCTTGCCGCCTCTGAAACCCCGTCACGGCCTGCTCTTGCTGCCCGCCCGCAAACACACGAAT
>SLBU01000001.1 GCA_007126175.1 Kiritimatiellia bacterium | reverse complement strand
GTAGTAGTTCAAAAGGTTCAGGCGAAGGGAAAGCCGGTGAGGGCGATGGCGAAGATGGCGATGGCGAAGAGGAGGGTCGCGAGGCCTTTGTAAAGGCGGTTTGCTTCGGAGAGGCGGATTTGTTCGGTGACGGCCGCAATGAGGACAAAGGCGAGGTAGTAGCCGATAGCGGCACCGAAGGCGGCGGTGACGGATTCGAGTCCGTCGAGATTGGCAGCGCGCAGGTGGAGCATGATGCCGGTATAGGGGATGTAGGCGAGGAGGCTGCGCGGTATGCCGCCCCATTCGCCCTTGAGTTCGCCCCAGGCCTGCAGAATGCGAATGATGGGCAGTGTGAGCAAAAAGAAGAGGGCGGGCTCGGCAAAACTTGCGGCAGGGGGCAGGATGGCGGCACCGGCGAGCCCGATGAGGGCGGCGATAAGTAAGGCAACGGCATGCTTGAGGGCGGTCCCGAAGGTGGTACGAACGGGGTGGGCATTGATGACGGGGATCAGGAGCCCAATAAAAAGGACAAACGCGACGTTGCGCGTCAGCATGAAGACGAAGAAGGCGCGAATTTCAGGACTCATGCGTTTCCCTCCGGTTTGGATTGATTGCGAGCAATGGCATCGATCATGGCAACGGTTGCAAAGAGGAGCAGGGCACCACTTTCGAGCGACAAGATACCGATGGGTATGGCGGCATGGCTCCAGAGGATGTTGCCGAGCAGGGTGCCGCTGCCCAGTGCCTCTCGGGCAATACCGAAACCGAGCATGAGCAGGCCGAAGCGCAGCAAGGTATGCCGGTCGGTCCGGTTACTACCCTTGCCAAGGCCCGAAAACACGAGCGGGGTGAAACCACTGAGGTATAGATAGGGAACGGCCCGGTCGGGAATGGCACCCCAGTAGCGGGCGATATGCGTGATGGTGATGGCGACGGCAAAGGCCACAGCGGCAAAGAGGACCCAGGCGATGGAGTCGTCGTCCTTGGCAGGCAGGCGCGTAGCCAAAGCACGAACGAGATAATAGGCCAGGACGACGATGGCGATGCCAGCCAAGGCTGTGGTCAGATGTGTGGTGGCACCGAGCAATGGCAGGAAGCCGAGTAGCAGGACTTGCTCGGTGCGGCTCAGTTTCTCAAATGCGATCATGGTTCCTCCTGTGCGGGGGCATTTTCCAGGGCGTTGCGTACGGCCTGGATGATGCCTTGGCTCGATCCGGTGGCGCCGGTTACAGCATCGACGCCGAGGGATTGGTTTTGGATGATACTTGCCTTGACGGCGTCCATGGCACGGGTGCCAATACCAACGGTATCGCTGTGGTTTGTGATTTCTATGGTATCTACACGGCCGCCAACAACTTGTACGCTAACTGCAATCGGGCCTTGGTAGCCACGTCCGCTGCCACTATAGGTGCCGTCGGCAACGGCCGGCAGCGGTGCGCTTGCGGCTGCGGCCTGCTTGGCGGTTTCGGGGTCGCCCGCAGCAAGGATACGTTCGACGGCGCGAATGACGGCGCGGGAGGAAATGGTGGCCCCGGTGATGGCAGCAACTGCGTCCGGCAGGTTTTCACGGTCGGCGGGCTGGGTGCCGACGAAGCGCGCGAGAAAATCCGTGCGGCGGATGGCGGAGCCGAGTGTGGGGCTTTCCTGGTGGGGTCCGATGCGGACGGCGGTGATGGTTTCGTCGGGATCGAGGCCCACCCAGACGGGGATTGCGCCGCCATAGCCATTGGCATCTACGGTGGCAAAGAGGCCGAGCAGGTTGCGGTCCTCGTAGACCCGGTAACGGGCGACGGCAGCATCGTAGGATTGCATGGCGATAATGCGGTTGGCTTGCGGGTAGATCGTGCGCACGGCGGCGGTCATGTGTCCATCGGAAAAGCGCGCGTCGATCCAGTCGGATGCGCGGTAGACAATGGCGACAACCAGCGCAATCAAGATGGCGGCACCGAGAACTTCCGCGGTGTTCCAGACGCGTCGGACGCGTTCCTGTACCTGGCCAAAGATCGGGTCTGCGCCGATGCGGTCAATGAGGTAGGCACTGCCATTCATCAGCAAAAACGCATAGGTGACGCCTTCCGGCAGGTGCGTGAAGCGGCGGATGAAGACTGTCAGGAACCCACATCCGCAGCCAAAGACGATGTGGGCGGTTTTGCCAGTGGGGGAGGTAACCATATCGGTGGCCATGAAGACGGCGCCGAAGAGCAGGCTGCCGGCGAGGACGGTGTGGATGGGATCGAGACCGAAGAGCAGGGCGGCCACGACCGCGCCGGCGACCACGGCGACCGGCACTTTCCAGTTGATGAGCCCCTTGTAGGTGAGATAGGCGGCACCGAGGAGAATGGCCAGCGCGCTGGTTTCGCCGAGGCTGCCGGGGATATTGCCGAGAAAGAGTTGTGTGTAGGATGCTTCGAGCCCTTCCAGCGGGGTGGCGGTGGTGGTGCTATCGAAGGGGGCGACCCAGCCGGTGATGTAACGTGGCCAGCCGAGCAGGAGCACTGCGCGCGAGACCAGCGCCGGGTTGAAGATGTTATTGCCGATGCCACCAAAGACTTGCTTGCCAATGGCGATAAGGATGAAGGCGCCCAGGGGGGGGATCCACCAGGCGGCACCGGGGGCAAGGGAGAGGCCCAGGATCATGCCGGCCACGAAGGCACTGCCATCGCCAAACGGCAGCTTGGCGGAAAATCCATCGCGCTTGAAAAGGTACTCGAACACAACTGAGAACAAGGCGGAGCCGAAGATGGAATATAGGGCCTTGGGGCCAAAGAAGATCACGGCAGCGCCAGTGACCGGCAGCATAGCCAGTACAATGGTCCACATCGTGCGGGCGATGCTGCTCTGGCTATGAATATGGGGTCCGGTGCTTTGAAAGGGCGTAGACATGTTTTTTGTGTACTCCTTCTTAGGGGTTGCGTCCTTGTTGGGCGGCTTGGGCTTTGCCTTGGCGCAACCATTGCAGTAGGGGGCGATGAGAGGGACAGACGTACGCGCATGCCCCGCAGAGGATACAGTCCTGCAGGCCGAACTCCATGGCTTCGGGTAGCATATGGTTGTTTACGAATGCGGTGATGCGATTGGGTTGTAGATACATCGGGCAAACCGAGACGCAGCGCGCACAACGGATGCAGACCTCGTTGCTGCGGTCGGCATATTCGCCGGGCTGCAAGGCCACGATGCCCGATGTGCTTTTGGTGACAGGGAGGTCGAGATCCGTGGTGGCGGTGCCGGTCATGGGGCCGCCGATCACGATGATGGCCTCGGGATCCGTCAGTCCGCCGGCGGCCTCGATCAGGTCGCGGATGGGGGTGCCGATGGGCGTCAGGAAGTTACCGGGATTACGGATGGCACTGCCGCTGACCGTCAGGACGCGCGCGATCAGCGGCCTCTCGCGATCGACAGCGGCGGCGATGGCGACGGTGGTCTGGACATTGTTGACGAGTGCCCCGACAGCCATGGGTAGCTGCCGCATGGGAACTTCGCGATTCAGTACGGCTTTGATTAAATGTTTTTCGGCACCATGCGGGTAACGGGTGTCGAGACGGACGGCTTCGAGGTACTCCCAGTTCTTTGCTTCCTGCTGGAGCTGTTCGATGGCAACCGGTTTGTTGATTTCGCTGGCGACGTAGCCCTTCTGGGCACCCACAGTCTGGCGGATGATTTCGAGGCCGCGAAAGATGGCGGCGGCTTGCTCCTGCATGAGCCGGTCATCGGTTGTGATGTAGGGTTCGCATTCGGCTCCGTTGATGATGACCGTGTCGATCGGCATATCGGAGCGGCCCTTGAGTTTGATGTGCGTGGGGAAGGCGGCCCCGCCCATCCCGACGATGCCGGCGGCTTCGACGCGCTCGATGACGATGGCCGCGTCGGGAATCTCTTTCGAGGCAGCCCCCTCTTCGTGTGCGAGTAGTGCTTGGGTGGCCTGGTCGAGCCCGTCACGATCGGGATCCAGCTTGATGCAGATGCAGACTAGCGGAGCCCCATCGATCATCGTGCGATCCTCGATGGCCGTGACAGTACCCTTGACGCTGGCGTGGATTCGGGCTGATAGACCTTCGGTATTGCTGCCAATGAGCTGGCCGGGTTCGACCTTGTCGCCGACTGCAACGTGTGGCTTGCAGGGGACGCCGAGGTGTTGCCGCAGCGGAATGATCACATGGTTCACAGGCAGGGCAATCTGAATGGCCCGGTCCGTGGTCAGGTCTTTGTTTTCCGGCAGGTGGGTTCCACCTATCGGGAATTTCTTGATATTCCGCATGCGTGTTCCCCTATATAAAACGACTTGCCAGGTATCCTTGCGTAATACCGTGTAACCGGCAAGAATTATCCGCGCTGTTGTAGTGTTTTGAATATATGTATGTCAATCATGCAGAGGGATTTATAGTTCACTTATTGTAAGAAAAAAGTTGGTTTGGTGGCTTTACGTGAGGCATGCGTGTCTTTAGGATTGATACCGCATCGGTCGCTTTAGTGGTAAGGGGCAGATTACGGACGGAAGTTTTTATCCACGTACGGGAGGACATACGGATGAGTCTGGCAGAATATCTACAAGCATCCATTAGCCGTCGGACCTTTTTAAAAGCGATGGGCATCGGTAGTGCCGGGGCCTGTGCCACGGCGCACCTTACAGGCTGCGGCTTACGCAAGGGGGAAGACCCGTACAATCCATTTCCGGTGGGCAAGTACGACGAGGGGACCTGGGTGCCGTCGGGTTGCGCGGGCTGCACGACGTGGTGTCCGGTTACCGTGAATCTCGTGCAGGGCCGCGCCACAAAAGTGCAAGGGCAGCCGAAGGCCAAGACGACCGAAGGGGCGGCCTGTGTGCGCAGCAATCTGGCGATCCAGCAGCTGTACGATCCGGACCGGATCCGGTATCCAATGAAGCGGACCAATCCGCGTAAGGGACGGCATGAGGATCCGGGGTTTGTGCGCATTTCCTGGGACGAAGCCATGGAGACCATTGCCGACAAGATCATGGAACTGCGGCAGCAGGATGAGATCCACAAGTTGGCCTTGTTCCGTGGACGCTACACGGCTATGAACCAGATTATTTATAATCGGATGCCCGAGATTCTGGGAACGCCCAACAACATTTCGCACAGTTCGATTTGTGCCGAGGCGGAAAAGTTTGGTCCCTATTATACTGAGGGGTATTGGAACTACCGCGACTATGATTTAAAGAACTCGCGCTATGTACTGTGCTGGGGGGTGGACCCGGTGCATTCCAATCGGCAGGTATCGGTCAACAACCGGTTGTGGGGCGAAGTGATGGATCGCGCCAAGGTGGCGGTCATCGATCCGAAGTTCAATTCCACGGCGGCCAAGGCGGACGAGTGGTTACCGGTGGTTCCGGGGCAGGATGG
>SLBU01000082.1 GCA_007126175.1 Kiritimatiellia bacterium | reverse complement strand
TGCTTTCGAATTTCACTGATGTCGAACAGAGTCCATCGGCTTCGGCCTTCAACGTGATATTCCCTGCCTGCCTCAGTGTTTGAACCAGAACCATGCAGTGCCCGTTGAAAGCTGATCGCTTCTCTGCCTTGTCCGGCTCATGGCATGAAGGATCGCCATTGCCGACTCCCAGGATCCTAGCTGGTCCCGTCACTGAGAAGTGAACCATGTTGTTGGCCGTAGCGACAACGCGCTCGTTGTCATCCAGGATCGATACACCAACCCAGGCGAGATCCTGTCCATCTGCAATGAGTTCGGTACGGTCCGGTTCCAGCCCAATACCGTCCGGTTCACCAGTCGTCTCAACCACGTCACTGATCACCTTGCCATCTGTAGTCCTGCCCCGTGCCTCAAGTTTCCCGGGGACATAGGCAACTTCCCACTCGAGATGGGAGTTTATCGCCATGCCCTTTTCGCCAAGCGATCTTCCGTTCAGGAACAACTCTACAGTTTCGCAGTTGCTGTGGACCCAGACGTCGATCGTCTCCCCTTCCCTGCCCTGCCAGTTCCAATGCGGGAACACATGAATGACCGGTTCTGAACCCCACCATGATCTATAGTACCAGTAGACATCTTTGGGGAACCCACAGGTGTCAAGGATTCCGAACTGCGAGCTGATGCTTGGCTGTTTCGGCTGAGAGAACGGTGTAGGCTCACCCTTGTAGTCGAACCCTGTCCAAACGAAGTAGCCGGACATCCACAGCCGTTCAACCACATTTTTCCATGCCGACTCACTCACTTCCCCCCAGCCGCAGCGGTTCTCACTGTAGGCGCTGAGCCAGCCAACGTTCACATTGCCGAATATGTCCGGCCCCGCGTTATGCCCTCCTTTGGGAATACGCGTGCGGTCATAGAAGCCTCGAGTCGCCATTTCGGCAGATGTCTCTGTGCCGATACATGGCTTATGCGGGAACCTCACATGCGCCGCGTCATATTCATAGCTCATGTAATTGAATCCCACCACATCAACAGATGCACACGTGCCGGTATCCATGAACCACTGGTTCACCGCGGCGGTTGTGAGCCTTGTGCCATCATGCGTATTGATTAGGTTTCGGAGTACAGCCGCGAGTCCGGCGCCAAGAGGACTGTTCTGCACCACGCCTTCCTCGTTACACACGCTCCACAGAATGATGCTGGGATGATTTCTGTTGCGGCGGACCTGGTTGAGGAAGTCATCCAGGTTGTCGAGGCTCGCGTTCTCGGTCACCTTCATCGTATACGCATCATCAAAATGGCGAAACTCGTCCATGACAAGAATACCCATCCGGTCGCATGCCTCATATAGGATCGGCGAATTTGCATTATGCGCACAGCGATATGCATTGCCACCCATCTTCTTGAGCTGCTCAAGTCGCCACACATGCAGCCGGTCGGGAATTGCCAACCCCACACCCGCATGCGTTTCGTGATTGCAGGTGCCCTTGATCTTCACCACGTTGCCATTCAGCAGGAACCCGCGTTCTGAGTCAAATTCCACCTTGCGCACACCAAAAGTCGTATTGAGACGATCAACGACCTGCTGCCCTATCCTTACAATTGTACGCATGCTGTACAGGTTCGGGTGTTCACACGACCAAAGGTTTGCCTCTTCCATGGAAATCGACTGCTCTACGTTCAACTCACCGTCGCAGAGCATGCGAATCTCTTCACTCCCTGCGATCACCCGCCCATCGGCATCGACGACCTCATTGATAATCGTTACCGCCACCTCCTGGCCGGTGAAGCTGCGGAGAGTCGTTTTGACGACCACATCCGCCGGAGCCGTACGCCCGTCCTTGGGGTCAGGAACAATCGAAGACACAAACACGCCATCCGGCACAATATGAACAGGGTCCACGGTAACCATGCGCACGTGCCGGTATATGCCTCCACCGTCGTACCACCAGCCTTCGACGCGCCGCGGATCAACACACACGGTTACAACATTCTCGCCCTGCTTCAAGAGATTCGTAACATCCACACGGCAGCCAACATAGCCGCTGTTATGGATCGTGACGTATTTGCCATTCAACCAGAACCGGCTTTGACGATATACACCATCAAACTCCAGCCAGCGGCGCTTGTTGCCGAGCGGCTCAGAAATATGAATCACCCTTCGATACCATCCGACCTCCCGTTCATATCCATCGGCCCCGTTGTCCGTCACAGGCCCCTCAACGACATAGTCATGCGGGACTTCCACGGATTCCCAGTCGCTGTGGTCGTAGTCCGGATTCACTGGGCTGCCCTTCGGCACAACCAGCTTATCCAGATCGAAGAAACGAATCTGCCCCATACCGAAGTCCTCGCCTGACGCTTTCAGGAACAGGGCAATAGCGTTGACCTCATCAGCCTTCCAGAACGTGTCCAATTCAGCCAGAAATATCTGACTGCGTCCTTCGATCCGGCAGATTCGTCTGCCATTCACATAGAGAACGACCAGTTGTTTGAGACCATCGAACGCAATCGCTGGTCGAGAAGCCGTGTCTCCCGAGATCTCCGTGCGGAACCAAGCAGTCCAGTTTCCGTCAATATCCAGGGGGAATCCGCTGTGCCAGTCATCGCCTGATGTATCCAGCCCCACGGCAGTCATCCTTCTGGCATTTGATTCGCCCGTAGGCTCCAGACACCACCGCCAATCGGTAAGCGGCGTACCAACGGGAAGAGCCCCTTCGATGTCACCTTTGTGGAAGAACCAATCCTGATCAAGCGGGGCAATTTTTCGTGGCAATATCATCGAGTCCTCTTTTTGCCATGAGCCGGGGTGCAGATGCGTATCGATACAACGCCGCTCGTCTCTGTTGGGTGAAGCCGTTTTCATGTTACTTGCTCACCTCGAAATGGCTAAGAATTCGCTTTTCAGGCAGCACGGGCACAGACCCACTTGAATTGGGCTGAAGTGGCGTTTTCATGGTGCGGAAGGTAGCGGACTGGAGGGCGATGCGTCAAGCAGAAGCGCAACGCGCCCTCCGGGCGCTTCGGCATGGGAAATGGGGCGAAATGAGACAGAGCTTGCTTATCACGAGCGTTTAAGCGTTTGCGTACATCATCCTGAACGCTGAACAAAAGGCCGGCCAAAAAGAGTTTTCCGCAAGGACGCACTTTTGCAAAAGAATACGTTTTTGCTTGAATTGTACGTTCGTACAGCTTTAGTGTTGTGATATGCCAAGACATATCAATATGCAGGAAAAAATCCAGCAACTGCGTGCATTCTATCGGGCCGAAGGGAGAGCCCCCTCATTCGGGGAAATGGCGCAGATTTTCGGCTATGCATCTAAATACGCCGTCTACGGTCCCGTACGCCAACTTGTGGAACTTGGCTATCTGCGTCATTCGAGCCGCGGCAAAGTTGCCTTTACTTCCAAGATTACTGGCAGTATTCCGGCGCTAGGCTCCATCCAGGCCGGCTTCCCCTCGCCTGCCGAAGAAGAGCTGCTCGACACCATCAGTCTGGATGAATTTCTGGTTCGCCGCCCTGAAGCCACCTATATCCTGACGGTTTCGGGCGATTCCATGCAGGATGCCGGTATCCAGCCCGGCGATATGGTTCTCGTGGAAAAGGGCGAAAAACCCAAGCTGAACGATATCGTGATTGCCCAGATCGACGGCGAATGGACGCTGAAATACTACGGCAAGGATCGCGAGGGCATTTATCTTGACCCCGCCAACGCCCGCTACGCCCGTATCCGCCCAGCCCGGACCCTGCATATTGGCGGCATCGTACGTGCTGTTATCCGGAAGTATGCATGAATACGCCCCCGACACCTATCATGATGCACAGCTTTCCGCGCGCAATCCTTCATGTTGATGGCGATGCTTTTTTTACCTCCGTGGAACAAGCCCTGAATCCTGAATTAAGAGGGAAACCCGTCGTGACCGGCAAGGAACGCGGTATTATCGCTTGCGCCTCCTACGAGGCCAAGGCCCGTGGAGTCAAACGCGGTGTCAATCTCTGGGATGCCCGCAAATTGTGCCCGGATCTCGTGGTTCTGCCCAGCGATTACGAAACCTACAGCCTGATGTCCAAGCGCATGTTCGAGATCATGCGTCGCTTCACCCCCGAAGTGGAGGAATATTCCATTGACGAGGGGTTTGCAGACATTACCGGTATGCGCAGTTACTTCCGCCGCTCTTATCCCGATATTGCCCGAAATCTCCAGCAAACCATCTGCCAGGAACTCGACCTGACCGTCTCCATAGGCTTGAGCCTGACCAAAAGCCTCGCCAAAATCGCCTCGGATTATCGCAAACCGGCAGGGCTTACGGTAGTCCCCGGCAACCGTATCCACGAATTCCTGCCGCGGATTCCGACAGCGGATGTCTGGGGCCTCGGACAGAACCGCGTGGCATTGCTGGCAAAGTTCGGCGTTCATACCGCCTGGGACTATGTGAATCGACCCGAGACCTGGATTCGCAAGCTGCTGCATAAGCCCGGCGCCGAAATCTGGCAGGAGCTACGCGGCAATATGGTCATGCTGCTCGACAAGGAGCTGCAGCGCCCCGAAGCCTCCATCAGCAAGACCAAGACTTTCTCGGCTCCGTCCGGTGATCCCGACTTCGTATACGCCAAGCTGGTACGCAATCTGGAATCGGCCTGCATCAAACTCCGCCGGCATCATCTGCGGGCACTCGAAATCCATGTTTCCCTGCGCACAAAGGACTATACGGAAACCGCCGCCGGAGCACGCTTGTCGCGAACCGTCCAGAGTGCGCATGATGTCATACCTGCTGTTCGCGAACTTTTCCGGAAACTGCATCACCCCGGAGCCACCTATCGGGCAACCGGCGTCGTACTCACCAGACTATCCGATGACCGGCAATTTCAATACAGTCTCTTTGAGGATCCCCTTAAAATCGAGAAGATCCGTACTCTCGGAAAAACCATGGATTTACTACAAGCCCGCTTTGGCAAGCACACGGTCTGCCTAGGCACCGGACTCTATATCAAGCGAGCCCCCCAACACGAGCGCGATACCCCCGTCTGGCGCAAGCTCCACCGCCTCCCCGGCGAAACCGCCCGCAAGCACATCCGCCTCCCCCTGCTCAATATCATTGTGTGATCGTCGTATTGTGCATACTGCAAATTCGTACTACCGTGCCGTTTCATGCGGCAGTCTCCCGAGCAAAATGGGGACAGACTACCAGTGATGGAGAGGATTGGGGACAGACAATTTGAGAGGGGTCAACGTGTTTTGTGGCTGATGGAGGCGTTTTGGTTACCTGCGGCAGGCACAGCCGCAGCAAACGCGTTGCATGCTGGGTCAAGGTGTAGGCGGACTCATCCTGTCGCTTTCGTGCCTTTCGCGCCGTTCGTAGTAGCCAATAGCCGTCCGTCACCATTGTCTTTGATTGTGTGTCCCCGTTCTCACCAGCGGGTTTTTGATGTGT
>SLBU01000190.1 GCA_007126175.1 Kiritimatiellia bacterium | reverse complement strand
TGCAGGAATACTTGCAGGACGCGGTAAGCCGGGCGCTCGCGCCAGTCTCCCGCAACGTCATCGATCAACCCAAAACCATGTGCCGTCAAACTCCACCAGTACACCCGCTCCGCCAACCCCGAACCAATCGCAATCAGAATATAGCGCAACAGATAAGCCGCCGCATCCTCCTCCGAAACGCTTGGGTCATTTTGCCGTACCCCCGGTGAAACATACGGTGCCCCAACCGGCGAATGAACCCCCGTCCCCTGTAGCGGCCAATTAAATTCCGTAATGATCAGACCCTCACCGCAATTCCGGTGCGCCTGGCCAATCGCCCGCGCCAACGCCAGCTTTTCCAACAACGCGAACCGACCCTGCCGATTCTCCGGTGCCCCGCGCCGGTCAACATACAAGTGGTGCGTCAACACATCAAACCGCATACCAGGGGGCAGATGATCCAAGGCCGCCGGAATATACGCATATTCAAAATCAATCACCGCAGGCCCCCCAAACCGCACCTGCGGCAACCGCACCCGCCACGGCACCAGCGGCGCGAGTAGCTCACGGTATTCCTCGAAGGTCCACAGCCCCCATTTCACGCGATTGATCGCGTGCCCAATCTCGATCAACTCCACCTCCGAGCCAACCGCCGTAAGCACCGTATCCACAAATGCCTGCCACAGCTCCGGCTTCTCCACCGACGCCCGGTCCTGCAACAACCCGATACCCATCGGGTGCCCTGCCTGCCGCAGCGCCCGCACCAAGCCGATCGCACCAACAACCCCCGCTTCGCCTGCATGCCGGTAAAATCGCACCAACACAGGAATCGGCCCCAACGCCTCAAGCGCAGCACGGGTGCGCCCGGCATCCTCCGCACACCACTCCACAGCAACCCCAACGCGACCATCAAATTGCACAGGGGCCTTATAGACACCCGCCAAAAAGGATTGGTAAGGCCGATAACAAAACGGCAGCAGACGCAACGGCGACCAAACCGCTTGCAGATGACGCCGCCAGCAAAAGTGCTGCTTACGATCCTTGCGCCGCATCGTAACCAAAGGCTGGCGCGACAGCGGATCCCACAGCCAGATCGAACGTGCCCCCGGATACCCGTGGCGCGGTTTCCGTTGCGCCCGTAGCCGCGCTTCCCGAATCGGATGGCGCCAGCGACGCGTCCGGGCGTGCCAGGCATAACGCCGACGATACCGCCATTCCCATTCCCGAAAAGGCCCCGGCGGAACCGTCCCGAAATACATCTCCCGGAAAACACGCAGAAAATCACTCGGTAACGCGATGCGCGAGATGTCCCGGCCCCGGTCCCGATCCGTCACCGTTTCCCGCACCCGTCCGCGATTCAGATCGATAAAACACACATCACCCCAGGCATGCTCCCCCAGCCGCCGCAAAAGTATATTCTGGTTACCCAGATCGTAATGGACAAACCCCGCAGCATGCATGCCCCGGATGGCTTCTGCCACAACCTGCAGCAGCTCCATCAACTTTGCTCCATCCCGCTCCTCCCGATACAAACCGATCAACGCATCCGCAAAACTGATCGTGCCAGGCAAATACGCCGCCACATAATAACTCTCCAGCAGCTTGCCCCCCGCATAACGTTCCAGCAGCGCGAGCGGTGCCGGCGTCCCCACCCCGTGCGCCTCCAAATGGACCGCGGCTTGCCAACTACGCCAGGCCTTGGTACCACGATAGCGCCTGCGGATCGGCTCCACAACACCGCCACAGCCGAAGGCCTTTACAACCACATCACAGCCACCCGCGCTTGTCGGCATGCGCAAGAGCACGTTCCGGTGGCGCCCCTCGGTAAGCATCGTGCCTGCACCTTGCTCCAAATGCTCTCCCAAACAGGCCAACCACGCCCGCGCCTGCAGATCCACCGCAATCCCGCATGTGTACCCACGATAAGGGCCAATCACATCCGGATACCCTTCCCAGTCTACCTTATCCTTCTCCACCCTCATGTGCCCCCCTCCAAAACCTGCGCATCGGCGCCCTCCTCAACCAACCGAGCCAAACGTTCGATACCTTCTGCAAAGGCAGACGCCTCCAGCAACAGCGAAACACCGAGAAACGGACTGCTGTGCACCGATTCCATCCCGAACAAATACCCCGGATGCACCAGCACCCCTTCTGCCTGAAGCGCACGTAGCGCCCAACCTATATCATCCATCGTGTCCGGTACACGCAAGAGCATCGACCAACCGGCCGGCACACCACAAACCGATACCGCCGTGCCCGCCAACCGCCGCCGCGCACATGCCAGATTCTCCCGGCAACGCGCCCGAACGCGCGCCTGCATCGCCGGGGCCGCCTTCAACAGTGCCGGAAGCCCAGCCTGTATCACGGTCGATGCATGCAAGTACGTATCCGAGACCAACTCCGCACGCCCCAGAAACTCCTCCGCCCCAGGGCCCGCTACCGCCCCCCACGCCACCTTGCCTTGTGGAAATGCCGCCACCTTCGACGCGCCAGACAGGCAAATCGTCAACACCTCTTCACACCCCGCCACACTAGGCTCCGACGCCGATGCATCCACCGGATAATCCAGAAATACCTCATCCACAACGAGTGCCATCTGGTGCCGCCGGCAGCAATCCACCACCATTTCCCGCTCCGCCGCTGTCCAGACATGCCCCGTCGGATTGTGCGGCGAGATTATCACCAACGCACGCGCACCAGACGCACCGACAGCCTGCTCCAGGGCGTCAGCCTGCAAATACCAGGCCCCATCCCAAGCCAGCGGGTAGCGCGCCAGACGCACCCCCGCCAGATCCGCCACATAATCAAACAACGGATATCCGGGCTGTGGCACCAGCCAGCAAGCCCCGGGATCACACAAGATCGTCATGGCATGCCAATACAACTCGCTCGTCCCCGACCCGATCCAGACCTGCGAGGCATCCACCTGACCACCCTGACCGCAAATATACGCCGCCACCGCCGCGCGCGCCTCCGGCAAACCCAACGCACACGGCGCATACGCTTCCGCCACCCCCAAAAAAGACGCCAACGCCTCCCGCCCATAGGTGAATCCCTGCCGCGTCGGATTCGCACAGGTCAAATCCCACACCGGCGCACCACTGCGTACCCGCGCAACGCGCGCAGACTCCAGCTCCGTCAGTCCTCGCGACCAACTTGTTCTCTGCGAAAATGTCTCCATCCCGAATAAGCTGCCATACCCAATCACAATCCGCAACTGCAACCAAACCACCCACGCATTTTACATTCGACACCCGGCACAGAATCAGGTATCAAACTATAGCAATTGAAAATTAACTCATTGTAAAAGGCGCGAAGTGCTATGATTGAAGCTGGTAAATATTATCTGGTTATGGGGCTGCTGGATCCGGATTCCATCGCATTCCATATTGGCAAAACGATTGAATCCCACGGCGGAAAGGTGATCTACACCGTACAAAACGACATCATCAAACGGCGTTTCCTCGACCGCGCATCGGCCCTCACGGACGAAGAGCGTGCCAAGCTCGACTTCCGCTACTGTGACATCACCGACATCGAACAGGTCAAAGAACTCTTCGGTAGCATTGCACCGCTGGCCGGCATCGTACATTCCATCGCCTTTGCCAATCCCCGCACATCGCTCGGTGCAGAATTCCACACCGATGCCATTGACGACCTCAAGCTGGCCCACCACATCAGTTGTGTGTCCCTGGCCACCGTGCTCAAATATGGTGCCCCCTGCATGGAAGAAGGCGGTTCTGTCGTGGCCCTGACATTCGACACCACCCATGTCTACCCCTGCTACAACTGGATGGGCGTGCAAAAAGCCGCTCTCGAAGCCCTCGTGCGGGCACTCGCCCGCCGACACGGACGCGATAACATCCGCGTCAATGCTCTCTCAGCCGGTCCCCTCGCAACCAAGGCCGCCACCAAAATCCCCGGCTTTGAAAATATGATCCACATGTGGGATGCATCCTCCCCCCTCAAATGGGATATTTCCAAGGACAAGCAGGCCGTCGCAGATGGCGTCGCCTTCCTGCTCAGCCCTTACGCCGCCAAAATCACCGGCCACACACTCGTAGTCGATGGCGGCGCAGCCATCATGGCTGGCACCCTCTGCGACTGGGAGCGCCCCGGCGGTCCCCCCACCTCCGAAATCCAATACTAGCCGGAAACCAACGGCAGCGGCTCCACAATTTCCCGAAACCGCCGCAAGCCCTCCTGCAGCGTCGGCAACGGGCAGCCATAATTCAGCCGCACAAAACCGCGCGCGCCAAAAGCGGAACCATGCGAGAGCCCCAACCCGCACTTTTCAAAATGCAGCGACGGCTCGCAGGGGAACTTGCGCCCCCGGCAGTCGATCCACGCCAGATACGTTGCCTCGATCTCCGGCATCCATAGCCCCGCTAAATCCGCCACGGTTTCTCGCACCAGATCCCGGTTGCGCCGCAGCACTTGCAGCAATTCGCAATGCCAATCGCCACCGTACCGATACGCCGCCTCGCCCCCCGCATAACCAAACACATTCAGTTCCGTCACAATGCCGCGGGATGTCCGCAGGAACCGCCGACGCAACGTATCATCCGGAATCACCGCAAACGACCACATCAACCCCGCCAGATTATACGCCTTGCTCGGCGACATCAGTGTAATCGTTCGCGCCGCCACCTCCGGCGATAGCGTCGCCATCGGGATGTGCTGCAAATCAGGCTCCAACACCAGATCACAATGGATCTCGTCCGAACAAATTACCACATCATGCTTTAAGCACATCTCGGCCAGCTTCTCCAGTTCCCCACGCCGCATCACCCGACCCGCAGGATTATGCGGATTACAATGTAAAAACAACTTGGCGGATGGATCCGCCAAAGCCCGGTCCAGATCATCCCAAGGCATCGCATAGCGCGTGACCTCCTGCAACAGCGGAACATCCACTCGCGGATGCCCCGTAAAATCCGGGGCCTGCAGGAAGGGCGGATAGATCGGCGTAGTCGTAACCACCGCATCAGCAGCCTGCTCCAGCATCCGACACGCCAGATTCAACCCCACCACAAGCCCCGGTAACCACACCAACCACTTCGGCTCTACCGCCCAACCGTAATCCCGCAACAGCTTTTCCTGCACCGCCTCGACCGCCCACGGCGGCGGGTCCGCATACCCGAACACCCCATGATCCGCACGCGCGTGCAACGCCGCAATCACCGCAGGGGCCGACGCAAAATCCATATCCGCCACCGGCATCGGCAAAAAGGCCGGATCCGGATTCCGGTTCCATTTACTACTGTCCGTCCCCCGCCGCTCAATCACCGCATCAAAATCAAACTTCATCCATACTCCTCATGATCTTGCCCGTTCTGTCAAAAGTTGACAGACGGTTTTCTTTATAAACATCTCTTTATCATTGAGATAAGCCAGGCATAGGCTTTCTCCCCCCATGTTCTCGCTAGTTTCACTCTATGTCGGTTGACGATAGCGGGCGACGAGAACGGTGAACGATTGGGAATTCTCTACTCGTAATCCGCTCTCGTCGC